>NZ_JBIVJP010000006.1:255498-407668 GCF_044750285.1 Streptomyces sp. NPDC088812
GTGGTGCCGTGCTGCCGGCGTCGGGCTTGTGGCCGCTGTTCCGGCTGTCGCGTGGTCTGTCGTGGCCGTCGAACGGGCCCCCGTCGGCCCACGGGTGCTCGTCGATCGGGCCGTCCGCCGGGTCGGGTCAGTCGGTGGCGGGGGAGGTGCCCGTTGCCGCCGCCTCCATCAGCACCCGCCCGTCATGCGCGCCGGCCGCGGCCGCAGCTGCGGCCGCGGCCGGCGTCACGGCTTCGGTTGCCGTCCCCGCCTCCGCCTCCGCCTCGCTCGGGAGGAACTGCTCCACGACTCTGACGAACATCTCCCGCCGGTCGGCGGGGACGCCCAGCAGGTCGGCGACCTCCTCCAGGGTCGGCCGTCGGCCGAACTCCGCGCTCGGGGTGGGAGACGCCAAGTAGTCGTGGGGATCGGCGAGTTCCTCGGCGGTCAGCCGGCCGGAGCGGATGAGCATGTCGCGGACCGGCACGCCCAGCACGCGGGCGAGCCGGCGGGTGGTCTCGAGGTCCGGCATGCTCTGGCGCTGCAACAGGCGGGTGACGGCGGCGCGGTGGACGCCCGCCTCGTCCGCGATCCGGGACTTCCCGCCGCCGCGCGGGCTGTCGATGTCGTAGCCGCGGTCGCGCATCAGGTCTTCGACCCAAGCCGCGAACGCGTCCAGATCCTGGCTGGTCATCTGTGTGCTCGCTTCCTTCGGAGGCGACAAAGTTTAGCTTGCTTGCGCGCACGGAATTACGTGCTCTCGTGCAAGCACTTAGGAAAAGTAGTGCGATTTGCGGAGGTCTGGTGGGGGCGGGTGCGCGGTTGGCGCGAAGGGTGCGGCTCGGACGCGGTAGGTGATCCAAAGTTATTGCGAGCGCGCACGCAATCTGTACTCTGGGGGGCGTTGTCCGCAGCACGGCTCGTTCTTCGACCCCGTCAGGGAGGCTCCATGTCCGTTCCCGACTCCTCGTGCCCACCGGCTCGCCCACGTCCTTCCCAGCCCCGTACACCGGGAGCGCGCGTCTCCGACACCGTGGCCTGGCGGTCCGCGGCCGCCTGCGCCGGACTGCCCCCGCGCGTGATTTTTTCCAAGAAGGCCAAGGAGGCCGCCCCCGCGCTGCGCGCCTGCGCCGGCTGCACGGTGCGCCGCGCCTGTGAGGAGGCGGTGGCACCGGCGGAGAACTGGTTCGACGGCGTCTGCGGAGGCCGCCTGTGGCGCTCCGGCCGCCCGGTCGCCGTACCGTCCCAGCCCGTGCCCGTGCCCGTGCCCGTGCCCGTGCCCGTGCCCTCGTCCCGCCCCGCGCCCCCGCTCCTGCCGACGTCCGCGACCTCCTCCGCCCTGCCGTCCGCGACTTCTTCTGTCCGGCCGTTGTCGACGTCCTCCGCCCGGCCGTTGTCGGTGTCCGTGACGCCGGCCGTCCCGGCGTTTCCGACGCCCGCGGCCCCGGCCGCCGCGCCCGCACTCAGGGGAGGCCTCCTTGGCTGACAACCGCCCGGCCGCCGGTGGAACGCCCCCGAGGCACCCCGCCGACGCCGACCACGCCAAGGACCACCCGCACGATCCACGCCTCACGGACTCCCGTCCCGGCCTCCCGGATGCCTTTTCCGGCCTCCCGGATTCCTCTCCCGGTCTCCCGGATTCCTCTCCCGGTCTCGCGGACTCCCGTCCTGGCTTTCCGGCCCCCCGATCCCGCCACCCGGAACGGCACCCCGCCGATGCCCGCCCCCACCCGGACCCGCGCCCGGCCGACGCCCGCGGTACTCGTCCGAGCCCCGTCGACGCCCGCGGTACTCGTCCGAGCCCCGCCGAGGCCCGCGCCGCCCATCCGCGCCCCGCCGATCCCCACCCCGCCGCCACCACCCAGACCGCCCTCTGGATCACCCAGCTCCTCCAGCAACTCCCCGAACTCGCCGCCGAGCTCGTCCCCGGCCGTACCGCTCCCGCCCACCGCCCGGCGACGGCGCCGGCCCCCGCCGACCTCGCCGACCGTCTCCGCGCGGAGCGCGAGGAGGCGCTGCTCCTCCAGCAGCAGCACGGACTCGTCGCCCCCGGCCACAGCGCGGCGCCCCTCCGGCTGCACATCTCGGACGCCCTCCGTGACATCTCCGACGGCGTGGTGGAACTGGAGGAAGCCGTACGGGACCGCCTCGGCCTGCCTCGCGCACGCCGCGCACCCGTGCCGGAGCGGCTGCGACGGATCGCCGCCCTCCTCGACGGCATCGGCGCCGACCCCGTCCTGGCCGCGCACGTGCGCGACGAGACCCGGCGGATGGCGCGCCGCTGCGCCCGTGCGCTGGGGGACACCGAGACCGTCGTCCGGGTGTCCGGGCGGTGCCCCTGGTGCGACTCGGTGTCGCTGCGGGCCTTCCCCGACCGCGGCGCCGTCCTGTGCATCAACCCGGCCTGCCGCTGCCCCGAGCCGGACTGCGGTTGTCACGACGATCCCGCCTACCGGCACACCTGGGACGAGAACGAGTGGGAGGCGGCGGCCCGGTGAGCGGCACGCGGAACAAAAACCCTGAACGGTCCGGACAGCCCACCCTGATCCCCGGCCCCCTGGCCGCCCAGGAGGTCGGCGTCGCCCCCGCCACCATCCGCAAGTGGGTGCAACTGGGCCACCTGAGACCGGCCGGCAAGGTGGGCCGGGCGCAGCTCTTCCGGCTGGAGGACGTCTTCGCCGCCGAACGCGCGGCCCGGGGCACGGCGAGACGCGTGCGGTGAGACGCGTGCGGTGAGAACGCCCGAGTGCCCGAACGCCCGTTCGTGCCGGAGCGGAATCGGTGGTTCGCGCGGGGGAACCATCGCGAGGCCCGGAGCGTAGGGGAATGATGGAGGCATTCAAGCCGTCCGGGGGAGGTGCCCGTGTCGTACCCGTCGCCATGGCAGCCGTGGCAGCCGTGGCAGCAGGCGCAGAGCAGTCCGGTCATGCTCGCGTCCCACGCGGATCGCGAGCGCGCCGTCGACGTGCTCAGAGCGGGGTTCGCCGAGGGGCGCCTCCAGCAGGCCGAGTTCGACCGGCGGGTGGCGCGGGCGTACGAGGCACGCACGGTCGGCGAGCTGTCCCTGCTGGTCGCCGACCTGCCGCAGGGTCCGGTGGCGATACAGCCCGCCGCCCCGCCGGTCCAGGCGTACCAGGCGTACCCCCCGGTGCCGCGGACGTTCCTGCCCGCACCGCCCCCGCCCACCAACGGCAAGGCGGTCGGCGCCATGGTCTGCGGTGTCCTCACCACGATGACGATGGGCGTCACCGGCATCCCCGCGGTGATCCTCGGGCACTCCGCCCGCGCCGAGATCCGCCGGACCGGCGAGGGCGGTGACGGCTTCGCCCTGGCCGGCCTCGTCCTGGGCTGGCTGTCGATCGCGGGCTGGGCGGTGTTCCTGGTGATCCTGTTCCTGGCGGCGGTCACCTCCCCCTGACCGCCGCACGCACCCCACGGCCCCGCCGGCCCGTACCTCACCGCCCGGCGCCGGCCCGCGGGCCGCCCGCCCTACGGAATCCCCAACTCGAACATCACGTAGTGCGCGTACCACCCCGACGCCACCGCCGCCGTCGAGAAGAACACGGCCAGGCTCGGCCACTTCAGCCGGCCCATCGCCGCCGCCGGGGCCAGCAGCAACGGGAAGCAGGGCAGCAGGTAGCGCGGGGTGTTGCCGAACATCTGCTGGGTGCCCAGCACGGTGACGATGCTCGCCAGCGTGTACGCGACCAGCACCAGCGGCGGCTTCCTGCGCAGCATCAGCGCGACCAGGAAGGGCAGCGCCAGCACCACCTGTACGGCGATGAGGTCGGGGACGGAGAAGGCGAACAGGTAGTCGTGCCGGCCGACGGCCGTGTCGCCCAGGACGTCGAGCGTGTAGGCGCCGAAGTCGAAGTAGTGCGCCCACCCCTCGCGCTGGAGCGTGAAGTACGCGGTCAGGTCCCCCATGCTCAGGCCGACCCAGGCGACGTAGGTGAGCAGGCCGAGCGGCGCGACGACCATGGCGTACACCGGCCCCACCACCCCGTGCTCGCGTCTGCCCTCCCGCCGGGCCAGCGTCACCAGCGCGGCGAGCCCGACCGCGCCGATGAGCGCGGCGGAGGTGGGCCGGTTCAGGCCGGCGACCAAGGCGAGCAGGCCGGCCGTCTCCCAGCGGTGCCGCATCACGCAGTAGCAGCACCAGGCCGCTATCGCCACGAACAGGGACTCCGAGTACACCGCCCACTCGACGCCCGCACCGGGCGCCACGGCCCACAGCCCGGCGGCGATCGTCCCCGCGCGGGCGCCCGCGAGGAGCGAGACGACGGCGTAGATCCCGGCGGCCGCGACGAACGAGGCGATGACGGAGACCAGGATCCCGGACCCGAACAGGCCGAGCCCCGTCACCTCCGACACCCCCCGTATCAGGCCCGGGTAGAGCGGGAAGAACGCGACGGAGTTCTGCTTGACGGTGAACAGGCCGCCGGGGTCGAGCGGCTCCAGCGGGCGCGGGTCGTAGCCCTTCTCGGCGACCTGGAGGTACCACCAGCCGTCCCAGGTGGAGAGGACGTCCCACCAGTGGGCGCCGCCGCCGAACCGCGGCTCCTTCTTCCGGTAGTCCCCGGCGGCCTCCAGCAGGACCGCGAAGACGGTCAGCCCGACGAGCTTGGTGACGCCGTAGAGGACCAGCGGGGCGAGGTACGGTCGTACACCGGCCGGCAGGGTGGGGCGGCGTACGTTCCGCGGCCGCGTCTTCCGCTCGTCGGGCACGGCGGGGTCCGCCGCGGCGCCGCTGGAAGCCGTGCTCATGAGTGTGGACCCCCCTCGGCCCCGGTCACCGGACCCCCGAGGAGGGGCGTTGTCCGGATGATCGCGACGTGTCAGTCATAAGATCGCAACAGACTCGCACATGCGCGCCACAGGTTGGGGGAGGGGCGGTGGCTGAAGCAGTGGATTCCCCGGACAGGACGGCCGGACCGACCGTCTTGTCGGTCGTCATACCCGTGTACAACGAGGAAGAGGTCCTTCCCGCGCTGGTCAGCCGGTTGCGCCCGGTCCTCGCCGACCTCGGTGTCGACTACGAGGTGGTCGCCGTCGACGACGGCAGCACCGACCGCACCGCCGAACTGCTCGCGGCCTTCCGGCTCGGCTGGCCGCAACTGCGCGTGATCGGCCTGCGCCGCAACTCCGGCCACCAGGCCGCCCTCACCGCCGGTCTGGACCGCGCGCTCGGCGCGTACGTGGTCAGTCTCGACGCCGATCTCCAGGACCCGCCCGAGAAGATCCCCGACATGCTCGCCCTGGCCCGCGGCGAGGGCCTCGACATCGTCTACGGCATCCGGACCGACCGCACCAGCGACACCGGGTTCAAGCGGTGGACGGCCGGCCTGTACTACCGCCTCGTCCGCCGCCTCGCCGGGCCCTCGGTCCCCGCCCAGGCGGGCGACTTCCGGCTGCTCAGCCGGGCCGCCGTCGACGCGCTGAAGTCCCTGCCGGACCAGCAGCGCGTCTACCGCCTGCTGGTGCCGTGGCTCGGCTTCCCCAGCGGCCGCGTCACCTACGAACGCGCCCCGCGCCCGGCGGGCCGCAGCAAGTACCCCCTGGGCCGGATGATCCGGCTCGCGCTCGACAGCGTCACCGGCTTCTCGGCGGCCCCCCTGCGCCTCGCCACCTGGCTGGGCGGCTTCGCCTTCCTGGTCTGCCTGGGGCTGATGGTCTACACCCTCGGCGCCCACGCCTTCGACCACACCGTCCCCGGCTGGACCTCCCTCTTCACCGGGGTCCTGTTCATCGGCGCCGTCCAGCTGATCTGCGTGGGCCTGCTCGGCGAGTACGTCGGCCGCATCTACACCGCCGTACAGAACCGACCGACGTACTTCGTGGGCCACGACACGGCGATGCCCTCCGCCGGCGAAAGGGAGACACTGCCGACGCCGACGCTGCCGACGCCAGCGGCACAGGCGGCACAGGCGGCATCGGCGGCACGGGCGGCATCGGCGTCATCGGCGTCATCTGTGCCATCCGTGGCACAGGCGGCATCGGCGGCGCATGAAAGCACACTCGGCGGCTGACGTCCCTCCCGACACGCGCCCGACCCGCCGTGAAACGGCGCTCGGCCGGTCGGCGGACCTTCCGTCCGCCGTCCGTCCGCCGTCCGTCCGCCGGTCCGCCGTGCTCGGGGCGGTCACCGGCGCCTCCGAGAACCCGCAGCTCACGCGGCCCGCCGCGCACGGTCCGCCGGGGGCGTCGCTTTTGTTTTGACCGGAGAGATTGCGCTGGGTACGCTCAGACCTT
The DNA here is from genome assembly GCF_044750285.1 of Streptomyces sp. NPDC088812. Classification (NCBI taxonomy): domain Bacteria; kingdom Bacillati; phylum Actinomycetota; class Actinomycetes; order Kitasatosporales; family Streptomycetaceae; genus Streptomyces; species Streptomyces sp. NPDC088812. Next base: position 261,730 of record NZ_JBIVJP010000006.1, read on the forward strand.
GTGCCTGGGGTGTGCCCTGGCCCTCGTGCGTGCCTTCGACCGCACCGGGGCCGCGAGTGGCCACTGTGATCCGCGCCTCTTTCTGCCTCGCGGCGGAAGTCCGCGGGATTCGACACACCCGACCGCGTGGGTCGGCGAAGTTCCAGGTTAGCTGTACAAATCGGCACACAGAAACCGGAGAAGTAGTGCCTACGATCCAGCAGCTGGTCCGTAAGGGCCGGCAGGACAAGGTCGAGAAGAACAAGACGCCCGCACTCGAGGGCTCCCCTCAGCGCCGCGGCGTCTGCACGCGTGTGTTCACGACCACCCCGAAGAAGCCGAACTCGGCCCTGCGTAAGGTCGCGCGTGTGCGTCTGACCAGCGGGATCGAGGTCACCGCTTACATTCCGGGTGAGGGACACAACCTGCAGGAGCACTCCATCGTGCTCGTGCGTGGTGGCCGTGTGAAGGACCTGCCGGGTGTTCGCTACAAGATCATCCGCGGTTCGCTTGACACCCAGGGTGTGAAGAACCGCAAGCAGGCCCGCAGCCGCTACGGCGCCAAGAAGGAGAAGTAAGAATGCCTCGTAAGGGCCCCGCCCCGAAGCGCCCGGTCATCATCGACCCGGTCTACGGTTCTCCTCTTGTCACGTCGCTCATCAACAAGGTGCTGCTGAACGGCAAGCGCTCCACCGCCGAGCGCATCGTCTACGGCGCCATGGAGGGCCTGCGCGAGAAGACCGGCAACGACCCGGTCATCACGCTGAAGCGCGCTCTCGAGAACATCAAGCCGACCATCGAGGTCAAGTCCCGCCGTGTCGGTGGCGCGACCTACCAGGTCCCGGTCGAGGTCAAGCCCGGCCGCGCGAGCACCCTGGCGCTGCGCTGGCTCGTCGGCTACTCCCGCGCCCGTCGCGAGAAGACCATGACCGAGCGCCTGCTCAACGAGCTTCTCGACGCGTCCAACGGCCTCGGTGCCGCTGTGAAGAAGCGCGAGGACACGCACAAGATGGCCGAGTCCAACAAGGCCTTCGCGCACTACCGCTGGTAGTCGCTACCCACATCGAGACCGAGAGAAGACTGAAGCCTTATGGCTACCACTTCACTTGACCTGGCCAAGGTCCGCAACATCGGGATCATGGCCCACATCGACGCGGGCAAGACGACCACCACCGAGCGGATCCTGTTCTACACCGGTGTGTCTTACAAGATCGGTGAGGTCCACGACGGCGCTGCCACCATGGACTGGATGGAGCAGGAGCAGGAGCGTGGCATCACGATCACCTCTGCTGCCACCACCTGTCACTGGCCGCTGGCCGACGTCGATCACACGATCAACATCATCGACACCCCGGGTCACGTCGACTTCACCGTCGAGGTGGAGCGTTCCCTGCGGGTGCTCGACGGTGCCGTGACGGTGTTCGACGGCGTAGCCGGCGTCGAGCCCCAGTCCGAGACGGTGTGGCGTCAGGCGGACCGCTACGGCGTCCCGCGTATCTGCTTCGTGAACAAGCTCGACCGCACCGGCGCCGAGTTCCACCGCTGCGTCGACATGATCAGCGACCGCCTGGGCGCGCAGCCGCTCGTCATGCAGCTGCCGATCGGTGCCGAGGCCGACTTCAAGGGCGTCGTCGACCTCGTCACGATGAAGGCGTTCGTCTGGTCCGCCGAGGCGACCAAGGGCGAGATGTACGACATCGTCGACATCCCGGACACCCACACCGAGGCTGCCGAGGAGTACCGCGGCAAGCTGATCGAGGCCGTGGCCGAGAACGACGAAGAGATCATGGAGCTGTACCTGGAGGGCGAGGAGCCCTCCGTGGAGCAGCTGTACGCCGCGATCCGTCGCATCACCATCGCGTCCGGCAAGTCCACGGACACCACGGTCACCCCGGTGTTCTGCGGCACCGCGTTCAAGAACAAGGGCGTCCAGCCCCTGCTCGACGCGGTCGTGCGCTACCTGCCCTCCCCGCTCGACGTCGAGGCCATCGAGGGCCACGACGTCAAGGACCCGGAGACGGTCGTCAAGCGCAAGCCGTCCGACGACGAGCCGCTGTCGGCGCTGGCGTTCAAGATCATGAGCGACCCGCACCTCGGCAAGCTCACCTTCGTCCGCGTGTACTCCGGCCGCCTGGAGTCCGGCACCGCCGTGCTGAACTCCGTCAAGGGCAAGAAGGAGCGCATCGGCAAGATCTACCGCATGCACGCGAACAAGCGTGAGGAGATCGACGCGGTGGGCGCCGGCGACATCGTCGCCGTCATGGGTCTGAAGCAGACCACGACCGGTGAGACGCTGTGCGACGACAAGCAGCCGGTGATCCTGGAGTCCATGGACTTCCCGGCGCCGGTCATCCAGGTCGCCATCGAGCCCAAGTCCAAGGGCGACCAGGAGAAGCTGGGCATCGCGATCCAGCGCCTGGCCGAGGAGGACCCGTCGTTCCAGGTCCACTCGGACGAGGAGACCGGCCAGACCATCATCGGTGGTATGGGCGAGCTGCACCTCGAGGTGCTGGTCGACCGTATGCGCCGTGAGTTCAAGGTCGAGGCCAACGTCGGCAAGCCGCAGGTCGCCTACCGCGAGACCATCCGCAAGGCGGTCGACCGGGTCGACTACACGCACAAGAAGCAGACTGGTGGTACCGGCCAGTTCGCCAAGGTGCAGATCGCGATCGAGCCGATCGAGGGCGGCGACGCCTCGTACGAGTTCGTGAACAAGGTGACCGGTGGCCGTATCCCGAAGGAGTACATCCCTTCGGTGGACGCCGGTGCGCAGGAGGCCATGCAGTTCGGCATCCTCGCCGGTTACGAGATGACCGGTGTGCGCGTCACCCTGCTCGACGGCGCCTACCACGAGGTCGACTCCTCCGAGCTCGCGTTCAAGATCGCCGGTTCGCAGGCCTTCAAGGAGGCCGCGCGCAAGGCCAGCCCCGTGCTGCTCGAGCCGATGATGGCCGTCGAGGTCACCACGCCCGAGGACTACATGGGCGAGGTCATCGGCGACATCAACTCCCGCCGTGGCCAGATCCAGGCCATGGAGGAGCGGGCGGGTGCCCGCGTCGTGAAGGGCCTCGTGCCCCTGTCGGAGATGTTCGGCTACGTCGGCGACCTCCGTAGCAAGACCTCGGGTCGCGCAAGCTACTCGATGCAGTTCGACTCCTACGCCGAGGTTCCGCGGAACGTCGCCGAGGAGATCATCGCGAAGGCCAAGGGCGAGTAACGCACTCCGTGCGCACGCCGTAGGCTTGACACCGGAGCCTCCCGGGCCATTCCTCCGCATTCGTGGCGGCATGGCCCGAGGCCCGGGACCCAACAGCAAAGATCACCTGGCGCCGATGAACCAAGGCGTACAGAACCACTCCACAGGAGGACCCCAGTGGCGAAGGCGAAGTTCGAGCGGACTAAGCCGCACGTCAACATCGGCACCATCGGTCACATCGACCACGGTAAGACGACCCTCACGGCCGCCATTACCAAGGTGCTGCACGACAAGTACCCGGACCTGAACGAGGCCTCGGCCTTCGACCAGATCGACAAGGCTCCTGAGGAGCGTCAGCGCGGTATCACCATCTCCATCGCGCACGTCGAGTACCAGACGGAGGCGCGTCACTACGCCCACGTCGACTGCCCGGGTCACGCGGACTACATCAAGAACATGATCACCGGTGCCGCGCAGATGGACGGCGCGATCCTCGTGGTCGCCGCCACCGACGGCCCGATGCCGCAGACCAAGGAGCACGTGCTCCTGGCCCGCCAGGTCGGCGTTCCGTACATCGTCGTCGCCCTGAACAAGGCCGACATGGTGGACGACGAGGAGATCCTGGAGCTCGTCGAGCTCGAGGTCCGTGAGCTCCTCTCCGAGTACGAGTTCCCGGGCGACGACGTCCCGGTCGTCAAGGTCTCGGCGCTCAAGGCGCTCGAGGGCGACGCCGAGTGGGGCAAGTCCGTCCTGGACCTGATGGACGCCGTCGACTCCGCCATCCCGGAGCCGGAGCGCGACGTCGACAAGCCGTTCCTCATGCCGATCGAGGACGTCTTCACGATCACCGGTCGCGGTACGGTCGTCACCGGCCGTATCGAGCGTGGTGTCCTGAAGGTCAACGAGACCGTCGACATCATCGGCATCAAGACCGAGAAGACCACCACCACGGTCACCGGTATCGAGATGTTCCGCAAGCTGCTCGACGAGGGCCAGGCCGGTGAGAACGTCGGTCTGCTGCTCCGCGGCATCAAGCGCGAGGACGTCGAGCGCGGCCAGGTCATCATCAAGCCGGGCTCGGTCACCCCGCACACCGAGTTCGAGGCGCAGGCCTACATCCTGTCCAAGGACGAGGGTGGCCGCCACACGCCGTTCTTCAACAACTACCGCCCGCAGTTCTACTTCCGTACGACGGACGTGACCGGCGTCGTGACCCTCCCCGAGGGCACCGAGATGGTCATGCCGGGTGACAACACCGAGATGAAGGTGGAGCTCATCCAGCCCATCGCCATGGAAGAGGGCCTGAAGTTCGCCATCCGTGAGGGTGGTCGCACCGTGGGCGCCGGCCAGGTCACCAAGATCAACAAGTAAGTCTGTCGATCTGACCTGGTAGCTCCAGCAGCGAGCTCCTGAGAGGGCCCGTACGACTCCGGTCGTACGGGCCCTTTCGTGTGTCCGCGCCGGACCCGGCCGGCCGGTCGCCCGGTGCTCCCGGGCGAAGGCGTCCCGTCCCCCCTCCTGTCACCGCTCCTGTGTCACCTCCTGTGTCACCGCTCCTGCTCGGCCACCGTCGGCTGCGGGCCGATCGCCATGCACCCGAGGACCACGGCCCGCACGACGAGGCCTCCGAGCAGGGCACTGAGGAAGCCGTCGACATGGACACCGCTGCCGAGTTCGGAGCTGATCCAGGAGACGAGCAGCCAGACCAGGGTGTCCTGGAGGAAGCCGATCACGGCGAGGATCCCCACCATCGCGAGGGAGGCGCCGGGGCCCCGGACGGCGTTGGGGTAGCTGTAGATCAGCTGGTTCACGACGAGGAACACGGCGCCGGGCAGGAGCAGTTCCCAGGGAAGGTCGTCGAGGACGGGCGTGAGGCCGGGGAGGGCGACGGTGGCGACGCCCACGCCGAGGAAGGTGCCGAGAACGCGTCTTCGCTTGTACATGAGCCCGATCATCAGCCCGCGCCGCCGTCAAGTGAAGCCCCGAGAAACGGACTTGGACGCTCCGGCGAGCGTTGCGGCAACTTCGCCGGGCGCCCGAGGGGAATGTCCCTCTGCGTTCCCTGTGCGGTGGTTGTGACCGTCGTAGTCTCCCCGGGATGACTGGCCCGACCCTCCCCCCTCTCGCCGCACGGCCGGAGCGCCGCCCCGCCCCCGCCCGGCGCCGGGAGCGGGCGTCCCGCCTCCACGCCCTCGACGGCATACGCCTGCTCGCCGCGCTGATGGTCGCGCTCCACCACTACGCCGGCACCCGGCGCGCCGACCGGCCGGGCAATCCGATCTGGGGCCGCCCGGTCTCCGAGATCATGCCGACGGTGTTCCACGTCGCCTCCTACGGCTGGATCGGCGTGGAGGTCTTCTTCGTCGTCAGCGGCTTCGTCATCTGCATGTCCTGCTGGGGCCGCACGCCGAGGCAGTTCTTCGTCTCCCGCGTGATCCGCCTCTACCCCGCCTACTGGTTCGCGGTGCTGTTCACGACGGGTGTGCTGGCGGCGTGGCCGGGTGTGTGGGAGCGCGTGCGCTGGCGTGACGTCCTGCTCAACCTGACGATGCTCCAGTCGGGCTCGGGCGTGCGGAACGTGGACGGCGTGTACTGGACCCTCTGGTCCGAGCTCCGCTTCTACCTGCTCTTCCTGGCCGTGGTCGCCACCGGGCTGACGTACCGCAAGGTCGTGCTGTTCTGCTGTGTGTGGGGCGCGGCGGCGATGCTCGCGCCGGCGGCGGACCTGCCGCTGCTGGAACTGGCCGCCGACCCCGACGGCGCCTGGTACTTCATCGCCGGCCTGGCCCTCTACCTGATGCACCGCTTCGGCCCGGACCTGCTGCTGTGGGGCATCCTCGGCATGTCGTGGCTGATGGCCCAGCGGGAACTGGGCCTGCGGATCGACGAGGTCGAGCGGGTGTCCGGGTGGCGGGGCGCGGTGCTGATCTACACCGTGTTCCTGGGGATCATGGTCGCGGTGGCCCTGGGCCGGACGGACCGGATCCGCGGGCGGTGGCTGGTGACGGCGGGTAGCCTGACGTATCCCCTGTACCTGACGCACTACGCGGCCGGTACGACGGTGATCAACCGGCTGCGGGACGAGCTGGACGCACGGCTGCTGGTGGCGCTGGTGCTGGCCGGCTTCCTGGTACTGAGCCTGCTGGTGCACCGGTGCGTGGAGCGCCCGCTGGCGCGGGTGGTGAAGCGGGGGCTGGAGACGTCGTTCGCGCGGACGCGGGGCGCGGAGTAGGGCGTGCGGGAGCGGCGGTTGTCAGCCTGTTCCCTTCGCGAACCGGCGCCGAGAGGGTGGGGGGAGAGGCAGTCATGGCACGACCGGCCGTGCGGCGGCGCCTGTGGGACCGGGTCACCGGCACCGCGCGTCCCGACGGCGGTGTCGTGCGGCTGCCCGCCCGGGAGGTCAAGGCCGCACTGCTCGCGCTCAACGGCCCGGACGCGCCGTTCCGCGTCCGCAACGCCCTCCCCGCCGAGAAGGCGGACCTGGTGGCGGAGTAGCGGGTCCCCGAACTGGACCTGACCCTCAGGACCCGCATGCGCTTCGTCCCCGGTAAGTGTGAGGTCCTCACCCTCGACGAGCGGTGGGACAGGTCGCCCGAGCACGGAGGCGGGCGGTACGGCCGCGGGCCGTCGACCGCGGTGTCCCGCCGGTGGACCTACGAGCGACGGCCGCCGCCGCAGGGTCGAGACGTTCCGCTTCGACTCGCGGGACATGAGGAGGCCCTTGCTGGGGGCGGTGCTCGGCGCGGGGTGGACGTGGCGGGGGGTGCTGGTCAGGTGGTGACTGGGCAGGGCGTAGCCGTGGCAGACGGGCCGGTCCGCGCCTTCTGCGGTCCGCGGGACCGGGCGTGAGCGAGAGTGGGCCGCCGGGCCGGCCCTTCGCGGTCCCGGAGGAGCAGGTGGCGCGCCCGGTGTTCGCGGCGCTCGGCGGGATCGTGGAGATCGGGGCCGTGGTGGCGACCGGCACGTGGAGCGTGACCGCTGCGTCGGTGGGCGATCTGGTCCACGGACGCGGTGATGAGGTGCGGCGGCTGCTGGACCTCGTGCGGGACATCGGCGGGTTCACCCCGGCGGCGATGGGCCTCGCCGACGCGCTGGGGTACCTGCGGGACCACCCGGTGACGGTGGAGTGGCTGCTGCTCTGGTCCCGGGGAATCGAGGGCGTACCGGACCCGGTCGAGGAGCTGGAGCGGCCGGACGTGGTACGGCGGATGTGCCGCGCCGGAGCCGATCTCCAGCTCGCCGAGCTGGTACAGGCGCTGGTCACCGCCGCCCTCGTCAAGGCGGGGGGCGAGGCGGACGTACGACAGGACGCGGAGCGCGTCGCCGAGGTGCTGGCGATCGCCGTGCGGCTCGTGGGGCAGAGCACGCCGGCTGCCGCCTTCCGTACCTGGCGGGTGATGTTCCTGCCGGACATCGTGCGGCCCGGCTCGAACGCGCCCGAGGCCGGGAAGGCGGGCTTCCGGGCGTTCGCCCGCGTGCTCGACGGGGTCCTGGAGCCGGATCAGGCCGCCGGGCCGGTGCCGCTCGGAGCGGAAACCGGTGCGGTCACTCCTCTCCGAAGATCGCTTCGGTCGTCGGAGAGGTGATGGCCCGGGACAGCCACGTGCGGAGGGTATCCGTGTCGTGGCATTCGGTGATGCGGCGGCGGGCGTCGTCGGGGATGTGGAGGCCGCGCTGTTCGAGGATGAGGAGGAGCGCGTCCGCCCGGCCCTCCGCCCGGCCCTCCGCCCGGCCCTCGTCTCGGATTTCTTCGGAGAGGTAGGACTTGTAGAAGGAGAGGTCCACGGCCACCGGATTCTCCAGGGGTGTTCGGCCGGGCGGTCGCCCGGCCCATGCGCGGTGAGTCGACGATGGGGCCGGGCGGCCGGTGGTCTGCGGGTGGGCCGAAGCGGCGATGGGGCCTATTCGTTGCCGAAGACGTCGTCGATGGTCGGGGCGGTGATGGCCCGGGACAGCCACGTGTGGAGGGTATCCGTGTCGTGGCATTCGGTGATGCGGCGGCGGGCGTCGTCGGGGATGTGGAGGCCGCGCTGTTCGAGGATGAGGAGGAGAGCGTCTGCCCGGCCCTCCGTCCGGCCTTCGTCTCGGATTTCTTCGCTGAGGTAGGACTTGTAGAAGGAGAGGTCCACGGCCACCAGATTCCTCCAGAGGTTCTTGGCCGGGCGGTTGCCCAGCCCCTGTGCGGTGAGTTCGACGATGGGGTCCGCGATGTCTTCGGGCATGTCCCTCAGCGCTGTGGACAGGGCTTTCAGTATGGCACCGATGTCCGGGTCACCGGCGTGTGTGATGGCCGAGAGGGTGGCGAGGGCGAGGTCGGCGCGGGCCTCGTCCGGATCGGTGATCACCGGCATGTTGTGGGGACCGGCGACCACGGGGCGCAGTGTGAGGGTGGGCAACTGAGCCGGGCCGCTGCTGAACGGCTGCTCGGCCCAGAGCGCTGTGGCCCGGTCCTGGCACACGACCATGAGGGCGGTGGGCAGCCGGTACTTGGTCCAGAGGTAGGAGGTGTAGTACGCCCAGCTCGCGGGCTTGACGGGGTCCTTCTTCCCCTGGGCCTCGATGGCGAGGAGGAAGGCGTCCCGCTCCGCGGACTCCAGCCGCAGCAGCGTGTCCACGCGGCGCTCGACGGGGCTGGTCTCGGTGAGATCGGTGGGCATGACCGTCACCTTGAGGGGGGCTGGGACGGGGAACCCCAGGACCTGCGAGACCCGGCTGAAGAGCCCGGGGTCGTGCCGGAAGATGTGGTGCATCGCCTCGTGGGACGCGCTGACCATAGGATTCCTCGCTGTTCCAGACGGTGAAGGCTTCCGCTCGGCAGGCGCGGCAGAGGCCAGGCGCCGGGTTCGGGCGAGTGGATCCGGCCGCTGGAGAGGTCTCGCCTTCGGGGAAGCGCGGGGCGAGCATATGGCGGTGAACCGGGGCAAGATCCAGCCGAGTGGGTGATGATCACTCTTCCGGGTGACGGGCCGCGCCGGGGAGGAAGGCAAGGCCGGATCGGTGCTCGCCCCTTCAGCGCAGGGTCGGGACCTCGCCGCCCTCGGCCCTCGTCAGGGTGACCCCGGTCAGGCCGCGCAGGCGGCGTTCGGCGATGGCCGCGAGGTGGTCGGCGGGTGGTGGGGTGGGGCCCAGGCCGATGGCGTAGCGGGTCGGGGCCGTGGTGAAGGGGCGGGGCCAGGCGTGGCAGGTGGGGGCCGTCTCCGCGAGGTCGGTGACCAGGGCCCGCATCCTGCCCCGTACCCGGCCCTCGTCCGCGTCCGGTCCCACCGTCAGGACCGCCCAGGCCGCGTGGCGGCGGTGGAGCGGGGGAGGGGCCAGCAGCTCGGACCAGAGCTCGGGCCAGGGAGGGCACGGGGATCGGCCCGTGGACGTGTCCAGCACCTCCCAGGCGCGGAACAGCTCCTCGGTGACGAGGTCGCGCATGCCCGGCGTGACCTGGTCCGTGCAGGGGCGCACCGGCGCTGACGGCGTCGTGATGGTGACGGGGAGCGCCGTCCGGGCCGTGCCGCCCACGGGAGTGTGCCAGTCCCAGGCCGCCCATGTCGCGAAGAAGTGCCGCAGCAGTTCGTCCGGGGGCAGGTCACCGGACTCGCTCGCCGTGCGGGCGGCCAGCACCGACCAGGCCAGGCCCGGCACGCCCCCGAACGGCGCCGAGTCCAGGCCCCGTGCCTTCGCCCATGCCTTGACCTGTCTGGCCAGTCGGACGAAGGCCGGTCCGTGGGCGCCCGCCGAGGCGAGCACCGCGTCGGCGTCGCTCACCGCGCTCAGCGCGACCGCCGCCGACTCGCCCAGCTCGGCCCGGCGGCCCACCGCCTCGGCCGGGTCCATCGGGCCGGTGGCGACGACGACGAGGTCCACGTCCAGCCCGTCCAGCCGCAACCGCAGGCCGGGGACACGGGCCCCGACCACCTCCCGCACGTCCCTCACGTCGGGGAGCGCCTTCATCAACCCCGCTCGTACGGAGGAGAGTTCGACGACGCCGGGCAGTGCGGACACCAGGTCCAGGTCCGCACCGGGCAGCGCGCAGCCCATGCGCCGGGAGCCGACGACGTGGACGACACCGCGGGGGAGCGCCTCCGCGATCCGGCCGGCGATCCGGCCGGCGGCCGGGTCGGCGATCTGGTCGGTGATCCGGTCGGCCATCGGGGCGGCCGGCAGGTCGGCCGCAAAGGTGTCGGCGGCGCCCGACCCGTACCCCGGCTCCTCCTCCCTCCAGCTCACCTCCCCCGTCCCCAGCCGCACCGTCCCCCGCACCCGCATCGGCTCGTCCCCGCGCCGGGACAGCAGCGCCAGCTCTCCGACCCTGACCGGCATCGGGGTGAGCCGGGCCGCGCAGGCGGCGGCCAGGGTGTTCGGGTCGGTGGTGCGGCCCAGGCTGAGGTGGGGGGTGAAGCCCCCGTGGCGGCCACGGCAGCTGGGGAAGTGGCGCCGGAGGGTGCGGTGGAGCTCCGTCCACGGCTCCTCGCCGGCGGCCGCCGGGTCGAGCCAGACCGTGGCGTCGTCCCGATGGCCGAACCAGTGCACGCCCTCCAGCCGGGCGTCGAAGAAGGGGACCGGGGCGGCCGTGACCGCCGTCGCGAGAACGGAGGCCGCCTGCTCGAAGGCATGCTCCGGGACGAAGCCGAAGAGCAGGTTCACATGCGGGGGCCAGCGGTGGATCTGCGGGTCGTGGTCCCGGCGGATGTCCTGGAGCGGCGGCCACAGCTCCTCGGGCGGGATCCACGCCAGTGCCGTACGGGGCGTCGGCCGGGCGTCGAGACGGTCGAGGGCCTCGGCCGCCGGGGACTTTGGTGCCCGCGTCGTCACCTCGGCCCGCACCCCGTAGTGGTCCGAGAGGTACAGCCCCTCCGCCGTCGGCGCGGCCCCGCACAGTTCCGCCCGCCGCACCCGCAGGCCCTCGCCCCGCAGCAGCACCCGGTCCAGCCGTGACGCCCGGCCGGTCAGGGACGAGACCGCGGCCAGCGGGTTGGTACCCGGGTCGAAGGTCGGGGTCGCGTCGTCGGCGCCGTGCGCCTCGCTCCACGCGTCCCGCATGCCCAGCGTCAGCTGCGGTGTGTGACCGCCGTCGTTGAAGTCGCCCAGCAGGAGCAGATCGGCGTCCGGAGCGGCCAGCCCCTCGGCGAGGGCGGTCAGTTCGGCGGCGCGCCGGCCGGCGCCGTCGTCGGAGTGGTCGCTGCTCAGATGCGTCGCCGCGACGACGAGGGGACGCGGGCCCGCCTCCACGACCAGGGCCGTCACCGCCTTGTGCGGGCCCAGCACGTGGAACGCCGCCTCGCGGACGGGCAGCCGGCTCAGGAGCAGCAGGCCGTACGCGTCCACGTCCCGCCCCCGCGGGTCCGTCGCCAGCGTCCACCCCGCCCGCACCCACGGCTCGCGCAGCAGCGGGCCGAGGAGCTCCGCCTCGACCTCCTGCAACGCGATCACGTCCACGTCGGCGTCGCGCAGCGCCCGCAGCAGCAGCGGCCTGCGCCGGGCGCTGTCGATACGCTCGGCGTCGTACCGGTCCCAGAGGGTGTTCCAGGTCAGCACCCGCACCTCGCCGGAGCCGGGCGCGGCGGTCCCGCGCGGGCGCGGTACGGGCGTCCAGTCCTCGCCGTCCCACGCGTGGGGCGAGCGGGCCGTGAAGAACGGGGCACGCAACAGCCGGGCCTCGCGCACCCGGCCGGCCTCGGTCGCGTCGATCCGGTCCACCCCCGTGGCCCGGTCCCACACCAGCTCGCCGTCCGCCTCGAAGAAGAGCACCCGGTGCCACGGGATCTCACCGCCCGGGACGAACGCGGGCAGCGGCACGCGCTCGGGGGCTGCTCCGCGCTGGAGCACGCCCAGCACGAAGCGGGCCGGGTCGAAACGCGCGTCCCAGCGCACCCGGTGATAGATCTCCTCGCTCGTCCGCACCGTTCCTCGCCCTCTCGCCCGTACCTCTTGTTCAAGCCTCCACCGGAGACCTCCACCGGAGACCTCCGCCCGAGACCTCTTCCTGCGGCCTCTTCCTCAGACCGCTTCCTCAGACCTCTTCCTCCACGGACCCGCTCGCCCCGATGTACCAGGTGCGGTGCGCGTCTCCCGGATACGGCGGGCCGAAGCGGCGCAGCTGGGCGGCGAGCACGTCCGGCGGCACCGGGTGCGCGCGGCGGGCGTTGCGCCGTACCAGCTCGTGCTCGTCGACCAGGACCACGGCGTGGGTGGTCAGGGCGTCACGGCGGCGGGCGACCGCGTGCACGAGCGAGCGCTGCTGCCTGTTCAGGGAGGTGGCGTCCCACACGACGGTCCCGCCGGAGGCCAGCGCGCCGTCCAGCCGGTCGAGCCCCTCGCGCAGCACGTCCGCGTTGGCCCGCTGGTCGGCGCGCGCCCCGCGTGCCTCGCGCAGGTCGTCCAGACAGACGTACGCGTCCACGCCCGGCAGCCGCCGGGCGAAGGTGCTCTTGCCGCTGCCGGCCGGGCCGGCCAGGTGGACCAGCTTCGGGAAGGCGCCGGACCGCAGGCGCCAGGTCGCGGCGACGGCCTCGGCGGGACCGCCGATCCGCCCGTCGGCGTACGCCTCCCGTGCCTCGGCCCGGCACCGGACGGCGACGTCGGCGGGCAGTTCCCGGAACGCCTCCCGCAGCGCGTCCTCGTCCAGGGTGACGACGTCCTCGGCGTGCAGCGCCGACCACTCCGTCTGTTCGCGCGCCTCGTCCGTGTCCGCGGTGGCCCGGGCGACGGCGTGCAGCAGACCGAGGTCGGCGGCGTACGACAGCCGCACCAGACCGGACCGCCGGTCCTCGTCCGGGTACGGCCGGTGCAGCGCCGGGTGCAGCCCCACGAGGTCGGCGACCCGGCGCGCGAGCGGCATGCCCACCACCCCGGCGAGCCGCGCCGCGATCCGTGCCCGCCGGCCACCGTGCAGCAGGGCGGCCAGGACGCCGGCGAGCCGGTCGTCCCCCGACCGCTGGGCCGGGTCGAAGCGGGCGACGGCGTCCGGATCCCCCTCGCCGGGCAGCCCGACGGCCTCCGCCAGCGCCGCCGGCTCGACGGTCGCGCCCGAGCGCACGGCCCACAGCGCGGACCGCTGGCCGAGCCCGTTGGCGACGACGGCCGTGTGCATCCAGTGGGTGTCCGTCCGCACGTGCCCGGCCCGCACCCACTTGGCCACCCGCGCCCCGAACTCCCGCGCGTCGAACCCGTCCGCGACCCGGACGACGTACCCCTCCTGCCGTTCGAGGTCCAGCCGCAGGGCGCGCAGGGCCCGCTCGTCGAACACGCCCCGCCACAGCACCCGCGGCACGGGCACCCCGAGCCCGCCCAGGAAGGCCACCGTCCGGTCCCAGTCCAGGCAGCGGCCGCGGTCGTCCCACACCGAGAAGCCGTAGAAGTAGCCGTCCAGGGCGTCGTACGCGATCGAGTGGCGGGCGTACAGGTTCTCGCCGCACACCCGCCAGCCCTCGGGGACGGCGGGGCCGATGCGGGCCTGGAGCGCCTTGACCCAGGTGCGCGAGGGGTGGTGGGCCGAGTCGAGGGAGCGGGCGTGCAGGCCGTCGGCGTACAGGGTGGTGTTCTCGCCGTCGAGCTTCTCGGTGACGACGACCTCACGGCCGCGCAGACCGGACAGGTCGGTGACCCGCAGGTCGTCGGCGCTCGCACCGGGCGACCAGGGCAGATGCCGGGTCCGCGGATAGTGCGTACGCATGGTGAAACGCTCCCCGTGCCGGCCGACGTACCTGGTCAGCGTAGGAGCGCGAGGCGGGGCCGGGCGAGTGGATTACGCGCGGTCCGGGCGGCCGGGCCGTGCAGCGAGGCCCGACCGGGACGCTCCACGGGTCCGGCTGCCCGGCCGCCTACTCGTCCGCGAAGATCTGGTCGGCGGAGGGGGCGGTCACGGCGCGCCGGAGCCAGCGGCGCAGGATCTCGTGATCGTCGCAGGCGGTGACGCGCTCATGGGCCTCTTCCGGGACGTCGATGCCGCGTACGGCCAGGACGTCCAGGATGTCCTCGGCTGCGCGCCACATCTCGCCTTCGGCTCGGCCCTCGTCCCGGATCTCTTCCGCGATGAACGACTTGTAGAAGGAGAGGTCCACGGCCACCAGGTTCCTCCAGAGTTCCGCGGCCGGGCCCTTGCCCAGGCCTTGTGGGCGCACCGTGAGCAGGGGCCATTGGCGAGGGCCGAAGGAGACCGGGCGCGCGGCCCGTTCCGCGGTGGCGCGGTCCTGGCAGACGACCAGCAGCATCGGTTGCAGCCGGTACTTGGTGAGCAGGTACGAGAGGCGTAGTACGCCCAGCCGGCGGGCTTGTCCGGGTCCTTCCTGTCCTGGGCCTCGACCGCGAGGAGCAACGGCTCGTCGTCCTCCGTCTCCAGCCGGAGCAAGGTGTCGACACGGCGTTCCAGCGGCCGGGCCTCGGTGAGGTCGGTCGGCAGGACGGTGACCGATGTTGGGCGGGGCGAAGTCGACGCCCAGTACCTCGGACACCCGGGAGAACAGTCCCGGGTGGTCCTGGAAGACGCGGTGCATCGCCTCGTGGGACGAGCTGACCGTGGGGTGTTTCCGGGCCTCTCGTCGGTGTGGCGGGAGCGTGGTCCGCGCTCAGGCGGCCTGCGCGGGGACCGCTGTTCAGCAGTCGCGGCAGATGGGCGGTGAGCCTGCGCCGGCCAAGAACGGCTACAGCAGCGTCAACGACGGCAACTCCTGAACGGCAACTCGTGCGTCGAGACCGTGGTCTCCCCAGGCACCGGAAGGCCGGAAGGCTGAATCGGGTGCTGTCCCGGACGCCGGAGCCGGGGCGCCGGGCCCTTGTTTGACCTACATCACCTTCGGGGTATTCTCTCCGGCTCGATTGGCCAGGTCCCTGCCCCGTATGGCAGACTAGCGGGGTTGCTCGGTCGAGTGTTGATGCTGCGCGCCTCCCGCCGGGAGGACCGGAAGCGAGTCCCACAGTACTCGTCGTCCTAACTGCCACACGGCAGCGCTGGGGCGGACGTACGGGAATCTTTCGGGAAGTGTCAGTGCGGCGCCGACCAGGCGCCCGGTGGGCCTTTCGTCCCCGGCTTGCGGTTCCGGAAGGGCCGTGCTTTCCCCGCAGGGATGTTCGAACAAGGGGCATCTGTGTCGGTGAGAGCGCGACACACCCGACCGCGTGGGTCGGCGGAACGAGTCAGAGCGGGACACCGGGTTCCAGAGCGTTAGAAGAGACAGGACTACTGAGTAGCCATGGCGGGACAGAAGATCCGCATCCGGCTCAAGGCCTACGACCACGAGGTCATCGACTCCTCGGCGAAGAAGATCGTCGAGACGGTGACCCGCACTGGTGCGTCGGTCGCGGGCCCGGTGCCGCTGCCCACTGAGAAGAACGTGTACTGCGTCATCAAGTCGCCGCACAAGTACAAGGACTCGCGCGAGCACTTCGAGATGCGCACGCACAAGCGCCTGATCGACATCCTCGACCCGACCCCCAAGACCGTTGACTCTCTGATGCGACTCGACCTCCCGGCCGGTGTCGACATCGAGATCAAGCTCTGAGGCCGGTGATCTGAGAGATGGCAAAGCAGATCAAGGGCATCCTGGGCGAGAAGCTCGGCATGACGCAGGTGTGGGACGAGAACAACCGTGTTGTTCCGGTCACCGTCGTCAAGGCCGGCCCGAACGTCGTGACCCAGGTCCGTACGAACGACAGTGACGGCTACGAGTCGGTCCAGATCGCCTTCGGCGAGATCGACCCGCGCAAGGTGAACAAGCCCCTCAAGGGCCACTTCGCCAAGGCCGACGTCACCCCCCGTCGCCACCTCGTCGAGATCCGCACCGCGGACGCCTCCGAGTACACGCTGGGCCAGGAGATCACCGCTGAGGTGTTCGAGGCCGGCGTGAAGGTCGACGTGACCGGCAAGAGCAAGGGCAAGGGCTTCGCCGGTGTCATGAAGCGTCACAACTTCAAGGGCCTCGGCGCCGGTCACGGCACCCAGCGCAAGCACCGCTCGCCCGGTTCCATCGGTGGCTGCGCCACCCCGGGCCGCGTGTTCAAGGGCCTCCGCATGGCGGGTCGCATGGGCAACGAGCGGGTCACCACCCAGAACCTGACCGTCCACGCCGTTGACGCGGAGAAGGGTCTGCTGCTCATCAAGGGCGCGGTTCCTGGTCCGAACGGCGGCCTCGTCCTGGTCCGCACCGCGGCCAAGGGGGCCTGAGGTAACCGATGAGCACTGTTGACATCCTTTCGCCTGCCGGCGAGAAGACCGGTAGCGTCGAACTCCCCGCGGAGATCTTCGGCGTGGAGAAGGTCAGCATCCCGCTGATCCACCAGGTCGTCGTCGCGCAGAACGCGGCTGCCCGCCAGGGCACGCACAAGACCAAGACCCGCGGTGAAGTCCGTGGTGGCGGCAAGAAGCCGTACCGCCAGAAGGGCACCGGCCGCGCCCGTCAGGGCTCGACCCGCGCGCCGCAGTTCGCCGGTGGTGGCGTCGTGCACGGTCCCGTGCCGCGCGACTACTCGCAGCGGACCCCGAAGAAGATGAAGGCCGCCGCCCTGCGCCACGCCCTCACCGACCGGGCCCGCCACAACCGCATCCACGTCGTCACCGGCGTGATCGAGGGCGAGACCCCCTCCACGAAGGCCGCTCGCACGCTGTTCGGCAAGATCTCGGAGCGCAAGAACCTGCTCCTGGTCGTCGACCGCGCCGACGAGGCCGCGTGGCTGTCCGCCCGCAACCTGCCCCAGGTCCACATCCTGGAGCCGGGCCAGCTGAACACGTACGACGTGATCGTCTCGGACGACGTGGTCTTCACCCAGGCCGCTCTCGAGTCCTTCGTCGCCGGCCCGAAGGCCAACGACACCGAAGGGAGTGACGCCTGATGGCTACGCGTCACCCGAGCATCGCCTCCAAGGCCGCCAAGGTCGCCAAGGCCGCCCGCGTCGCCAAGGCGCGCCGCCACGAGGCCGAGGGTAAGAACACCGTCGTCACCGCGCCCAGCAAGGCGTACACGGACCCCCGTGACGTGCTGCTGAAGCCGGTCGTGTCGGAGAAGAGCTACGCGCTCCTCGACGAGAACAAGTACACGTTCATCGTCGACCCGAACGCCAACAAGACCCAGATCAAGCAGGCCGTCCAGGCGGTCTTCTCGGTCAAGGTCACCGGGGTCAACACGATCAACCGCCAGGGCAAGCGCAAGCGCACCAAGACCGGTTTCGGTCAGCGTGCCGCCACCAAGCGCGCGATCGTGACCCTTGCCGAGGGCGACCGTATCGACATCTTCGGCGGTCCGACCGCCTGAGGGCGGTCCGGATCGTCCGATATCGGACGAGGACTGAGAAATGGGAATCCGCAAGTACAAGCCGACTACGCCGGGCCGTCGTGGCTCCAGCGTCGCCGACTTCGTCGAGGTCACGCGGTCCACGCCGGAGAAGTCGCTGGTCCGTCCCCTGCACAGCAAGGGCGGCCGTAACAATTCCGGTCGTGTGACCGTTCGCCACCAGGGTGGCGGACACAAGCGCGCCTACCGCGTGATCGACTTCCGTCGTCACGACAAGGACGGCGTGCCGGCGAAGGTCGCGCACATCGAGTACGACCCCAACCGCACCGCGCGCATCGCGCTGCTGCACTACGCCGACGGCGAGAAGCGCTACATCCTCGCCCCGCGCAACCTGCAGCAGGGTGACCGCGTCGAGAACGGTCCCGGGGCCGACATCAAGCCGGGCAACAACCTGGCCCTCCGTAACATCCCGGTCGGTACCACGATCCACGCGATCGAGCTCCGTCCCGGTGGCGGTGCCAAGTTCGCCCGCTCCGCCGGTGCCTCCGTGCAGCTGCTCGCGAAGGAGGGCTCGATGGCCCACCTCCGCATGCCGTCCGGTGAGATCCGCCTGGTCGACCAGCGCTGCCGCGCCACGGTCGGCGAGGTCGGCAACGCCGAGCAGAGCAACATCAACTGGGGCAAGGCCGGCCGCAAGCGCTGGCTGGGCGTCCGCCCGACCGTTCGCGGTGTGGCGATGAACCCGGTCGACCACCCGCACGGTGGTGGTGAGGGCAAGACCTCCGGTGGTCGCCACCCGGTCTCCCCGTGGGGTCAGAAGGAGGGTCGTACTCGTTCGCCGAAGAAGGCTTCGAACAAGTACATCGTCCGCCGCCGCAAGACGAACAAGAAGCGCTAGGAGCGGGTTTAGATGCCGCGCAGTCTCAAGAAGGGGCCCTTCGTCGACGACCACCTGATCAAGAAGGTGGACGCACAGAACGAAGCCGGTTCCAAGAACGTCATCAAGACCTGGTCCCGTCGCTCGATGATCATCCCCAGCATGCTGGGCCACACGATCGCGGTGCACAACGGCAAGACCCACATCCCGGTGTTTGTCACCGAGTCGATGGTCGGCCACAAGCTCGGCGAGTTCTCGCCGACGCGCACCTTCCGGGGTCACGTCAAGGACGACCGGAAGTCGAAGCGCCGCTAACAGCGGGGTGGAATGACCATGACAGACACTGGAAGGACAACCATGGAAGCCAGGGCCCAGGCGCGGTACATCCGCGTCACGCCCATGAAGGCCCGCCGCGTGGTGGACCTTATCCGTGGCATGGACGCCACGGAGGCTCAGGCGGTCCTGCGTTTCGCCCCGCAGGCCGCGAGCGTGCCGGTCGGCAAGGTGCTGGACAGCGCCATCGCCAACGCCGCGCACAACTACGACCACACTGACGCCGACAGCCTCTACATCTCCGAGGCGTACGTCGACGAGGGTCCGACCCTGAAGCGGTTCCGGCCGCGCGCCCAGGGCCGTGCCTACCGGATCCGCAAGCGGACCAGCCACATCACCGTGGTCGTCAGCAGCAAGGAAGGAACCCGGTAATGGGCCAGAAGGTTAACCCGCATGGGTTCCGGCTCGGTGTCACGACCGACTTCAAGTCGCGTTGGTACGCCGACAAGCTGTACAAGGACTACGTCAAGGAAGACGTCGCCATCCGTCGGATGATGACGTCCGGCATGGAGCGCGCCGGCATCTCGAAGGTGGAGATCGAGCGCACCCGTGACCGCGTGCGGGTGGACATCCACACCGCCCGTCCGGGCATCGTCATCGGCCGCCGCGGCGCCGAGGCCGACCGCATCCGCGGCGACCTCGAGAAGCTCACGGGCAAGCAGGTCCAGCTGAACATCCTCGAGGTCAAGAACCCCGAGGTCGACGCCCAGCTGGTGGCCCAGGCCGTCGCCGAGCAGCTCTCCTCCCGCGTGTCCTTCCGCCGCGCCATGCGGAAGAGCATGCAGTCGGCCATGAAGGCCGGCGCCAAGGGCATCAAGATCCAGTGCGGTGGCCGCCTCGGCGGCGCCGAGATGTCCCGCTCGGAGTTCTACCGCGAGGGCCGCGTGCCCCTGCACACGCTCCGCGCGAACGTGGACTACGGCTTCTTCGAGGCCAAGACGACCTTCGGCCGCATCGGTGTGAAGGTCTGGATCTACAAGGGCGACGTCAAGAACATCGCCGAGGTCCGCGCCGAGAACGCTGCCGCCCGTGCGGGTAACCGCCCGGCCCGCGGTGGCGCCGACCGCCCGGCCCGTGGTGGCCGTGGTGGCGAGCGGCGCGGTCGTAAGCCGCAGCAGCAGGCTCCCGCCGCCGAGGCCCCCCAGGCCGAGGCTGCCGCCGCCGCTCCGGCTGAGAGCACCGGAACGGAGGCCTGACCGACATGCTGATCCCCCGTAGGGTCAAGCACCGCAAGCAGCACCACCCGAAGCGCCGTGGTCAGGCCAAGGGCGGTACGACGGTCGCGTTCGGCGAGTACGGCATTCAGGCCCTCACGCCGGCGTACGTGACCAACCGCCAGATCGAGGCGGCCCGTATCGCGATGACCCGCCACATCAAGCGTGGTGGCAAGGTCTGGATCAACATCTACCCGGACCGCCCGCTGACGAAGAAGCCTGCCGAGACCCGCATGGGTTCCGGTAAGGGTTCTCCGGAGTGGTGGATCGCGAACGTGCACCCGGGCCGGGTCATGTTCGAGCTGTCCTACCCCAACGAGAAGATCGCCCGTGAGGCCCTGACTCGCGCCGCCCACAAGCTGCCGATGAAGTGCCGGATCGTCAAGCGCGAGGCAGGTGAAGCGTGATGTCGGCCGGTACCAAGGCGTCCGAGCTGCGCGAACTGGGTGACGAGGAGCTTCTGGCGAAGCTCCGCGAAGCCAAGGAAGAGCTGTTCAACCTCCGCTTCCAGGCGGCGACGGGTCAGCTCGAGAACCACGGTCGGCTGAAGGCCGTCCGTAAGGACATCGCGCGGATCTACACCCTGATGCGTGAGCGCGAGCTGGGCATCGAGACGGTGGAGAGCGCCTGATGAGTGAGAGCAACGTGACTGAGCAGACTGCAGAGGCCCGCGGCTTCCGCAAGACCCGCGAGGGTCTCGTCGTCAGCGACAAGATGGACAAGACCGTCGTCGTCGCCGTCGAGGACCGTGTCAAGCACGCGCTGTACGGCAAGGTCATCCGCCGTACGAACAAGCTCAAGGCGCACGACGAGCAGAACGCCGCGGGTGTCGGCGACCGTGTCCTCCTCGCGGAGACCCGGCCGCTGTCCGCGACGAAGCGCTGGCGCGTCGTCGAGATCCTCGAGAAGGCCAAGTAAGCAATTCTCCTGCGGGGCATTCCTCGCAGGACAGTTCCGCCAGGCTCCGGGAGCCGCTCCGCTGAGCGGCTCCCGGGGAACCGGCAGACAAACAGGAGATAGACGTGATCCAGCAGGAGTCGCGACTGCGTGTCGCCGACAACACTGGTGCGAAGGAGATCCTTTGCATCCGTGTGCTCGGTGGCTCCGGTCGCCGCTACGCGGGCATCGGTGACGTCATCGTCGCCACCGTCAAGGACGCGATCCCCGGTGGCAACGTGAAGAAGGGTGACGTCGTCAAGGCGGTCATCGTTCGCACCGTCAAGGAGCGCCGCCGTCCGGACGGCTCGTACATCCGCTTCGACGAGAACGCCGCCGTCATTCTGAAGAACGACGGCGACCCTCGCGGCACCCGCATCTTCGGCCCGGTCGGCCGTGAGCTGCGCGAGAAGAAGTTCATGAAGATCATCTCGCTCGCGCCGGAGGTGCTGTAAGCATGAAGATCAAGAAGGGCGACCTGGTCCAGGTCATCACCGGTAAGGACAAGGGCAAGCAGGGCAAGGTCATCGCGGCCTTCCCCCGCGAGGACCGCGTCCTGGTCGAGGGTGTCAACCGGGTCAAGAAGCACACCAAGGCCGGCCCCACCGCCAAGGGTTCGCAGGCCGGCGGCATCGTCACGACCGAAGCCCCGATTCACGTGAGCAACGTTCAGCTCGTCGTGGAGAAGGACGGCAACAAGGTCGTCACGCGTGTCGGTTACCGCTTCGACGACGAAGGCAACAAGATCCGCGTTGCCAAGCGGACGGGTGAGGACATCTGATGGCTACCACCACGACCCCGCGTCTGAAGCAGAAGTACCGCGAGGAGATCGCGGGCAAGCTGCGTGACGAGTTCAAGTACGAGAACGTCATGCAGATCCCCGGCCTCGTCAAGATCGTGGTCAACATGGGTGTGGGCGACGCCGCCCGCGACTCCAAGCTGATCGAGGGCGCCATCCGCGACCTCACCACGATCACCGGTCAGAAGCCGGCCGTCACCAAGGCCCGCAAGTCCATCGCGCAGTTCAAGCTGCGTGAGGGTCAGCCGATCGGTGCCCACGTCACGCTCCGTGGCGACCGCATGTGGGAGTTCCTGGACCGCACCCTGTCGCTCGCGCTGCCGCGCATCCGCGACTTCCGCGGTCTGTCCCCCAAGCAGTTCGACGGCCGTGGCAACTACACCTTCGGTCTCACGGAGCAGGTCATGTTCCACGAGATCGACCAGGACAAGATCGACCGCGTCCGGGGTATGGACATCACCGTGGTCACCACGGCGACCAACGACGCTGAGGGCCGCGCGCTCCTTCGTCACCTCGGCTTCCCCTTCAAGGAGGCGTGAGCGAGATGGCGAAGAAGGCTCTGATCGCGAAGGCTGCTCGCAAGCCCAAGTTCGGCGTGCGTGGCTACACGCGCTGCCAGCGCTGCGGCCGTCCCCACTCCGTGTACCGCAAGTTCGGCCTCTGCCGTGTGTGCCTTCGTGAGATGGCTCACCGCGGCGAGCTGCCGGGCGTGACCAAGAGCTCCTGGTAATCCCCCTTTTAGGGATTCCTCAGGCTCTCGGTAAGCATCTGGGTCGGCAGAGGCCCACCTCCGCATGCCTTAGGCTTGTGGGGTTGGGCGTCTGCCGCCCGTACGACTTACTACGCCGTAGGTCCACCGCGCCGCACCCGTCCCGTCTCGGATCGGGGAGAGGGATGGCGCACCAGGAAACCCCGGCGAGAGAGGCCACAGGCCAATTCATGACCATGACTGATCCGATCGCAGACATGCTTACGCGTCTGCGGAACGCGAACTCGGCGTACCACGACTCCGTGACGATGCCGGCGTCGAAGATCAAGTCTCACATCGCGGAGATCCTCCAGCAGGAGGGCTTCATCACGGGCTGGAAGGTCGAGGACGCCGAGGTCGGCAAGAACCTCGTCCTCGAGCTGAAGTTCGGCCCGAACCGTGAGCGCTCCATCGCGGGCATCAAGCGGATTTCGAAGCCCGGTCTCCGGGTGTACGCGAAGTCCACCAACCTGCCGAAGGTGCTCGGCGGCCTGGGCGTGGCGATCATCTCCACGTCGCACGGGCTCCTCACCGACAAGCAGGCCGGCAAGAAGGGCGTGGGTGGGGAAGTCCTCGCCTACGTCTGGTAGCGGAAGGGAACGGAGGAAACAGCTATGTCGCGTATTGGCAAGCTCCCCATCACGGTTCCCGCCGGCGTGGACGTCACCATCGACGGCCAGACGGTCTCGGTCAAGGGCCCCAAGGGCTCGCTGACCCACACCGTCGTTGCGCCGATCGAGATCGCCAAGGGTGAGGACGGCGTTCTGAACGTCACCCGCCCCAACGACGAGCGTCAGAGCAAGGCCCTGCACGGCCTGTCCCGCACGCTGGTGGCGAACATGATCACCGGCGTGACCCAGGGTTACGTGAAGAAGCTCGAGATCAGTGGTGTCGGTTACCGCGTGACCGCCAAGGGTTCGAACCTGGAGTTCGCTCTGGGCTACAGCCACCCGATCACCGTCGAAGCGCCCGAGGGCATCACCTTCAAGGTGGAGACCCCGACCCGTTTCCAGGTCGAGGGCATCGACAAGCAGAAGGTCGGCGAGGTTGCGGCCAACATCCGCAAGCTGCGCAAGCCCGACCCGTACAAGGCCAAGGGCGTCAAGTACGAGGGCGAAGTCATCCGCCGCAAGGTCGGAAAGGCGGGTAAGTAAGCCATGGCATACGGGCAGAAGATCCTGAAGGGCGACGCCTACAAGCGCGCCGCGATCAAGCGCCGTCACATCCGGATCCGCAAGCGGATCAACGGTACGGCGGAGCGTCCCCGTCTCGTCGTGACCCGCTCGAACCGCCACATCGTGGCGCAGGTGATCGACGACCTGAAGGGCCACACCGTGGCGTCGGCGTCCACCCTGGACGTGTCGATCCGTGGTGGCGAGGGCGACAAGTCCGCGCAGGCCAAGCAGGTCGGCGCCCTGGTCGCCGAGCGTGCCAAGGCCGCCGGTGTCGAGGCCGTCGTGTTCGACCGTGGTGGTAACCAGTACGCCGGGCGCATCGCCGCCCTGGCGGACGCCGCCCGCGAGGCCGGACTCAAGTTCTGAGTCCTGGTTCCGTAGCTAGCGGAGACAGAGAGAGGTAATTCCAATGGCTGGACCCCAGCGCCGCGGTGGCGGTGCCGGTGGCGGCGAGCGGCGGGACCGGAAGGGCCGTGACGGCGGCGCAGCTGCCGCCGAGAAGACCGCGTACGTTGAGCGCGTCGTCGCGATCAACCGCGTCGCCAAGGTTGTGAAGGGTGGTCGTCGCTTCAGCTTCACCGCGCTGGTCGTGGTGGGCGACGGTGACGGCACCGTGGGTGTCGGTTACGGCAAGGCCAAGGAGGTGCCGGCCGCCATCGCCAAGGGCGTTGAGGAGGCCAAGAAGCACTTCTTCAAGGTCCCCCGTATCCAGGGCACCATCCCGCACCCCATCCAGGGTGAGAAGGCTGCCGGCGTCGTGCTGCTCAAGCCCGCGTCCCCCGGTACCGGTGTGATCGCCGGTGGCCCGGTGCGTGCCGTGCTCGAGTGCGCCGGTATCCACGACGTGCTGTCGAAGTCGCTCGGCTCCGACAACGCGATCAACATCGTGCACGCGACCGTGGAGGCCCTGAAGGGTCTGCAGCGTCCCGAGGAGATCGCGGCCCGCCGTGGTCTGCCGCTCGAGGACGTCGCCCCCGCGGCTCTGCTTCGTGCGCGTGCCGGGGCGGGTGCGTAATCATGGCGCAGCTCAAGATCACGCAGAAGAAGTCCTACATCGGCAGCAAGCAGAACCACCGCGACACCCTGCGTTCCCTGGGCCTCAAGCGCCTGGGTGACGTGGTCGTCAAGGAGGACCGCCCCGAGTTCCGCGGCATGGTGCACACCGTCCGCCACCTCGTGACGGTCGAGGAGGTCGACTGATCATGGCGGAGAACAACCCGCTCAAGATCCACAACCTCCGTCCCGCCCCGGGCGCCAAGACCGCCAAGACCCGTGTCGGTCGTGGTGAGGCGTCGAAGGGTAAGACGGCCGGTCGTGGTACCAAGGGCACGAAGGCCCGCTACCAGGTTCCGGAGCGCTTCGAGGGTGGGCAGATGCCCCTCCACATGCGCCTCCCGAAGCTGAAGGGCTTCAAGAACCCGTTCAAGACCGAGTTCCAGGTCGTGAACCTCGACAAGCTGGCGGCGCTGTACCCGGAGGGTGGCGAGGTCACCGTCGAGGGGCTCGTCGCCAAGGGTGCCGTTCGCAAGAACAGCCTCGTCAAGGTTCTCGGCCAGGGCGAGATCTCCGTGGCGCTGCAGGTGACGGTCGACGCCGTCTCCGGCTCCGCCAAGGAGAAGATCACCGCCGCCGGCGGTACCGTCACCGAGCTCGTCTGAGTGCATCAGGCGTCTCGATGACTTGAGCGATCCCGACCGGGGATACCCCACATATGGGGTATCCCCGGTTGGTCGTTCCTAGGGCGGGTGTGTCGCCGGTAAGGTGACCTGCACTGCCCACTTTCACAAGATGCTTCCCATGGGGCACCTTGAGCGGCAGTGGACCGTTACACATGTCGTTGTTCTTATTCCTCAAGACCGTCACCCTTGACGCAGATGCGCGGGGGTCGCAGGAGGCACCGTGCTCACCGCGTTCGCCCGGGCGTTCAGGACGCCCGACCTGCGCAAGAAGCTGCTCTTCACGCTCGGCATCATCGTGGTCTACCGGGTCGGCACCCACATCCCGATCCCGGGTGTCGACTACAAGAGTGTCCAGACCTGTGTGGACGAGGCCTCCGGCAACCAGGGCCTCTTCGGTCTGGTCAACATGTTCAGCGGCGGCGCGCTGCTGCAGATCACGGTCTTCGCGCTGGGCATCATGCCGTACATCACGGCGAGCATCATCCTTCAGCTGCTGACCGTGGTCATCCCGCGCCTGGAGGCCCTGAAGAAGGAGGGCCAGGCCGGCACGACGAAGATCACGCAGTACACCCGTTACCTGACGGTGGCGCTCGCCATCCTCCAGGGCACCGGCCTGGTGGCCACCGCCCGCAGCGGCGCGCTCTTCTCCGGCTGCACCGTCGCGTCGAGCATCGTCCCGGACCGCGCGATCTTCACCACCATCACCATGGTCATCTGCATGACCGCCGGTACGGCCGTCGTGATGTGGCTCGGCGAGCTCATCACCGACCGCGGCATCGGCAACGGCATGTCGATCCTGATGTTCATCTCGATCGCCGCCACCTTCCCCTCCGCGCTGTGGGCCATCAAGAAGCAGGGCACGCTGGCGGACGGCTGGATCGAGTTCGGCACGGTCATCCTGGTCGGCCTGGTCATGGTCGCCCTGGTGGTCTTCGTCGAGCAGGCCCAGCGCCGCATCCCGGTGCAGTACGCCAAGCGGATGATCGGCCGCCGCTCTTACGGCGGCACCTCGACGTACATCCCTCTCAAGGTGAACCAGGCGGGTGTGATCCCGGTCATCTTCGCCTCGTCGCTGCTGTACATTCCGGCGCTGATCGCCCAGTTCTCCAGCGGGGACTCCGGGTGGAAGACGTGGATCGAGGCGCACCTGGTCAGGGGCGACCACCCGATTTACATCAGCTTGTACTTCTTGCTCATCGTTTTCTTCGCGTTCTTCTACGTGGCGATCTCCTTCAACCCCGAGGAAGTCGCCGACAACATGAAGAAGTATGGTGGCTTCATCCCGGGCATCCGGGCTGGCCGACCGACCGCTGAGTACCTGTCCTACGTGCTCAACCGGATCACCTGGCCGGGTTCGCTGTACTTGGGTCTGATCGCTCTCGTCCCGACGATGGCGTTGGTTGGCTTCGGGGCAAGCCAGAACTTCCCGTTCGGTGGCACCAGCATCCTGATCATCGTGGGTGTGGGCCTCGAGACGGTGAAGCAGATCGAGAGCCAGCTCCAGCAGCGCAATTACGAAGGGTTCCTCCGCTGATGCGAATCGTCCTCGTCGGGCCGCCGGGCGCCGGAAAGGGAACGCAGGCCACTCGCCTGGCCGAGAAGCTGCGTGTCCCGCACATCTCCACGGGTGACCTGTTCCGCGCCAACATCAGCCAGCAGACGGAGCTCGGGAAACTCGCGAAGTCCTACATGGACAAGGGCGAACTGGTACCTGACGAGGTCACCATCGCCATGGCCAAGGACCGCATGCACCAGGAGGACGCCGTGAACGGCTTCCTGCTGGACGGCTTCCCCCGCAACGTCTCGCAGGCCGAGGCGCTGGACGAGCTCCTCCAGGGCGAGGGCATCAAGCTGGACGCGGTACTGGACCTGGAGGCCCCCGAGGAGGAGGTCGTCAAGCGGATCGCCGGCCGGCGCATCTGCCGCAACGACTCCGCTCACGTCTTCCACGTGACGTACAGCCAGCCGAAGCAGGAGGGCGTCTGTGACGTCTGCGGCGGTGAGCTGTACCAGCGGGACGACGACTCCGAGGACACGGTCCGCACGCGGCTGGAGGTCTACCACACGCAGACCGAGCCGATCATCGACTACTACAAGGCCCAGGGCCTGGTGGTGACCATCGAGGCCATGGGCCCGGTGGACAAGGTCACGCAGCGCGCCCTGGCGGCGCTGAAGCGCGAGGGCGACGACCAGTAGTCGTGCACGTCCGCGCAGCCGCGGTTCCCTTCGGGGGGCCGCGGCTGCTGTGTGGGGGTGGTGCGTTCCCCCGTATCGTTGAAGCGTTCGTTTCCGTCGTGTCGCCGGTCCAAGAAAGGCCGTAGTCCCCATGGTGCAGATCAAGAGCCCCGAGCAGATCGCCAAGATGCGTGCGGCGGGGCTGGTCGTCGCCGCCATTCACGCCGCGACCCGGGAGGCGGCCGTGCCGGGGGCGACGACGAAGGACCTGGACGCGGTCGCCCGCAAGGTGCTCGCCGAGCACGGGGCGAAGTCGAACTTCCTCGGCTACGGCGGTTTCCCCGCGACGATCTGCACCTCCGTCAACGAGGTCGTCGTCCACGGCATCCCCTCCGACGAGGTCGTCCTCAAGGACGGGGACATCATCTCCATCGACTGCGGCGCCATCGTCGACGGCTGGCACGGCGACGCCGCGTACACGGCCTTCGTGGGCTCCGGTCACTCCCCGGAGCTGATCGAGCTCTCCCGGGTCACCGAGGAGTCCATGTGGGCGGGCATCGCGGCGATGAAGCAGGGCAACCGGCTCGTCGACGTCTCCCGCGCCATCGAGACGTACATCCGCCGCCAGCCGAAGCCCGGCGGCGGCCGCTACGGCATCGTCGAGGACTACGGCGGCCACGGCATCGGCACCGAGATGCACATGGACCCGCACCTGCTGAACTACGTCGACCGCCGCAGGGGCAAGGGGCCGAAGCTCGTTCCCGGGTTCTGCCTCGCGATCGAGCCGATGGTGTCGCTCGGCACCCCGAAGACCCAGGTGCTCTCCGACGACTGGACGGTCGTCAGCACGGACGGCACCTGGTCGTCGCACTGGGAGCACTCCGTCGCACTGACGGAGGAGGGTCCGCTGGTGCTGACGGCTCCCGACGGGGGGCGGGCGAAGCTGGCGGAGCACGGGGTCGAGGCCGCGCCGGATCCGTTGGCGTGACGTTCCCCGGCGCGGGCGGGCCGAGCACGGCCGGTGTCGCCCCCGCCGCCCCTTCCCGTCCCGTCCCCGGGGGCTGCCGCCCCCGGACCCCCGCTCCGGCCCTGGACGGGCCTCGTCCTCCATCGCCGGACGGGCTATTTCTGCCGCCCCGAATTCGCCGCATAAGGATCTCCCGCATGGGGCAGGCTTTCCCGATTCGTCTTTCCGGGTGCGCTGACGTAGACTGACTCGTCGGCTCTAGTGCACCCGCATGTCTGCATGCGCCCGCAAGGGACAGCACGAGAGTCGATCAAGGTAGTCGATTCGAAGGGCGAAGCGTGGCCAAGAAGCAAGGTGCCATCGAGATCGAGGGCACTGTCGTCGAGTCTCTGCCGAACGCCATGTTCAGGGTCGAGCTCCAGAACGGCCACCAGGTCCTGGCACACATCAGCGGCAAGATGCGTATGCACTACATCCGCATCCTCCCTGACGACCGGGTCGTGGTGGAGCTGTCTCCGTACGACCTGACCCGTGGCCGGATCGTCTACCGGTACAAGTAGATCTTGCCCATGCCTCGTGCGTGAGCGCGGGGTGGCCGGCAACTGACCCGGAGAACCTCACATCCCATGAAGGTCAAGCCGAGCGTCAAGAAGATCTGCGACAAGTGCAGGGTGATCCGCCGTCACGGCCGGGTCATGATCATCTGCGACAACCCGCGCCACAAGCAGCGCCAGGGCTGATCGCAACCGATCTCACCCCTCTGCATCACGCAGAATCTTCGCGCGACGCGAGCTGAATATGTTCATACGCAGGGCCCAGGCGGGGGTTTCTCTTGCCTGACACCCCCGGCTCGGAGGCCGGGGACCCAGTTCGTACCTCGTACGGCGGCTGGGAGCCGGTCCTGCGGAAGACCTCCGACAATCACCAGGAGCCATTGAATGGCACGCGTTTCCGGTGTTGACATCCCGCGCGACAAGCGCGTGGAGGTCGCCCTCACCTACGTGTTCGGCATCGGCCGGACCCTTTCGCAGGAGACGCTGGCTGCGACCGGCGTCGACCCGAACACCCGAGTTCGCGACCTCACCGAGGAGCAGCTCGTCGCGATCCGCGAGTACGTGGACGCCAACATCCGGACCGAGGGTGACCTCCGTCGCGAGATCCAGGCCGACATCCGCCGCAAGGTCGAGATCGGCTGCTACCAGGGTCTGCGTCACCGTCGCGGTCTGCCCGTCCGCGGTCAGCGCACCAGCACCAACGCCCGCACCCGCAAGGGCCCGCGTCGCGCCATCGCCGGCAAGAAGAAGCCGGGCAAGAAGTAGTCCGCAGCGGACTCGCCGTCCAGCGGTCTTCGCTGTAGGACCGACCACCTCCCGTAGGAGTAATAGATGCCCCCCAAGGGTCGTCAGGGCGCTGCCAAGAAGGTGCGCCGCAAGGAAAAGAAGAACGTCGCGCACGGCCAGGCGCACATCAAGAGCACGTTCAACAACACGATCGTGTCCATCACGGACCCGGCCGGCAACGTGATCTCCTGGGCCTCCGCCGGCCACGTCGGCTTCAAGGGCTCCCGCAAGTCCACGCCGTTCGCTGCGCAGATGGCCGCCGAGTCGGCTGCCCGCCGCGCCCAGGAGCACGGCATGCGCAAGGTCGACGTGTTCGTCAAGGGCCCGGGCGCCGGTCGTGAGACCGCCATCCGCTCCCTGCAGGCCACGGGCCTCGAGGTCGGCTCCATCCAGGACGTCACCCCGACCCCGCACAACGGCTGCCGTCCGCCGAAGCGCCGCCGCGTCTGAGGCACGGGCTCGCGGCGGATCGGTGTCCGGCTGGGGGTGTGGGGGTCGTCCCCCACATGTCGCGGTACGGCTGCCGTCCGCCGAAGCGCCGCCGCGTCTGAGGCACCCCCGCTTCGAGGATCCGGGCGGTACGGCACCCTGAAAGGGCCGTGCCGCCCGTACCCTTGCAGTACCCGCATCCCACAGGGTGCGGTCTCCGTCGGACGTCAAATAGCGGGCGTCCACGAATGAAGGATCTGATCCACACATGCTGATCGCTCAGCGTCCCTCGTTGACCGAAGAGGTCGTCGACGAATTCCGCTCCCGGTTCGTGATCGAGCCGCTGGAGCCGGGCTTCGGCTACACCCTCGGCAACTCCCTGCGCCGGACCCTCCTCTCCTCGATCCCGGGTGCGGCGGTCACGTCCATCCGCATCGACGGCGTGCTGCACGAGTTCACCACCGTGCCGGGCGTCAAGGAGGACGTCACCGACCTGATCCTCAACATCAAGCAGCTGGTCGTCTCCTCGGAGCACGACGAGCCGGTCGTGATGTACCTGCGCAAGCAGGGCCCGGGTCTGGTCACCGCCGCCGACATCGCGCCCCCGGCCGGTGTCGAGGTCCACAACCCCGACCTCGTCCTCGCCACGCTCAACGGCAAGGGCAAGCTGGAGATGGAGCTGACCGTCGAGCGCGGTCGCGGCTACGTCTCCGCCGTGCAGA
Source organism: Streptomyces sp. NPDC088812 (assembly GCF_044750285.1). Classification (NCBI taxonomy): domain Bacteria; kingdom Bacillati; phylum Actinomycetota; class Actinomycetes; order Kitasatosporales; family Streptomycetaceae; genus Streptomyces; species Streptomyces sp. NPDC088812. The sequence goes on from NZ_JBIVJP010000006.1 coordinate 292,512, forward strand.
ACAAGCAGGTCGGTCAGGAGATCGGGCGCATCCCGGTCGACTCGATCTACTCGCCGGTTCTCAAGGTCACGTACAAGGTCGAGGCCACCCGTGTCGAGCAGCGCACCGACTTCGACAAGCTGATCGTCGACGTCGAGACCAAGCAGGCGATGCGTCCGCGTGACGCCATGGCGTCGGCCGGCAAGACGCTGGTCGAGCTGTTCGGTCTCGCCCGTGAGCTCAACATCGACGCCGAGGGCATCGACATGGGCCCGTCCCCCACGGACGCCGCCCTTGCCGCCGACCTGGCGCTGCCGATCGAGGAGCTGGAGCTCACCGTTCGGTCGTACAACTGCCTCAAGCGCGAGGGCATCCACTCCGTGGGTGAGCTCGTGGCCCGCTCCGAGGCCGACCTGCTCGACATCCGCAACTTCGGTGCGAAGTCGATCGACGAGGTCAAGGCGAAGCTGGCCGGCATGGGCCTGGCCCTGAAGGACAGCCCGCCCGGATTCGACCCGACCGCCGCGGCCGACGCCTTCGGCGCGGACGACGACGCGGACGCGGGCTTCGTGGAGACCGAGCAGTACTGAGCGCTCCGCGGGGAGGCTGTACTGCGTCTGCGGGCCGGTTGTGGCTGGTCGCGCAGTTCCCCGCGCCCCTTGGGGCGCGGGGTTTCCGGGCGCCTGGAAAGGCGGCCGGATCTCCGACAGGCGACCGCCTGCTCGGATACTGACCCCGGTACCTGATACGGCCGGGGCAGACACACAGGAGAAGAACCATGCCGAAGCCCACCAAGGGTGCCCGTCTGGGCGGCAGCGCCGCGCACGAGAAGCTGCTCCTCGCGAACCTCGCGAAGGCGCTGTTCGAGCACGGCCGCATCACCACCACCGAGGCGAAGGCGCGCAAGCTGCGCCCCTACGCCGAGCGTCTGGTCACCAAGGCGAAGAAGGGCGACCTTCACAACCGCCGTCAGGTGCTCCAGGTCATCACGGACAAGAGCATCGTGCACACGCTCTTCACCGAGATCGGCCCGCGCTACGAGAACCGTCCGGGTGGCTACACCCGCATCACCAAGATCGGTAACCGCCGTGGCGACAACGCGCCCATGGCCGTCATCGAGCTGGTCGAGGCGCTGACGGTGGCGCAGCAGGCGACCGGTGAGGCCGAGGCCGCCACCAAGCGCGCCGTCAAGGAGGCCGACGAGGCCAAGGTCGAGGAGACCAAGGCCGAGGAGACCCCGGCCGAGGACGCCAAGGCCGACGAGGCTCCCGCCGAGGAGTCGAAGGACGCCTGAGGCTTCGCGCCCGGTGTCTGAGCGGGTCCGCCCTTTCCGGGGCGGGCCCGCTCTCGCGTTGCTGAGAGGATCTAGGGGTGAGTGACGAAGTACAGCCCGGGTGCGTACGGGTGCGGCTGGACCTTTCCTACGACGGCACCGAGTTCTCCGGGTGGGCCAAGCAGGCCGGAGGACGGCGGACCGTGCAGGGGGAGATCGAGGACGCCCTGCGGACCGTCACCCGGTCCCGGGAGACGTACGAGCTGACCGTGGCCGGGCGGACCGACGCCGGGGTGCACGCCCGTGGGCAGGTCGCCCACGTGGATCTGCCCCGCGAGGTGTGGGGGGAGCACCACGAGAAGCTGCTGAAGCGGCTCGCCGGGCGGCTGCCGAAGGACGTGCGGGTGTGGGCGCTGCGCGAGGCGCCCAGTGGCTTCAACGCCCGCTTCTCGGCGGTCTGGCGGCGCTACGCCTACCGGGTCACCGACAACCCCGGGGGAGTGGACCCGCTGCTGCGGGGCCACGTCCTGTGGCACGACTGGCCGCTGGACGTCGACGCCATGAACGAGGCCGCGCGGCGGCTGCTCGGCGAGCACGACTTCGCCGCCTACTGCAAGAAGCGGGAGGGGGCGACCACGATCCGCACCCTCCAGGAGCTGAGCCTGGAGAAGGGCGCCGACGGGATCATCACGGCCACCGTCCGGGCCGACGCCTTCTGCCACAACATGGTGCGCTCGCTCATCGGGGCGCTGCTGTTCGTGGGGGACGGGCACCGGGGAGCGGAGTGGCCGGGCAAGGTCCTCGCCGCCGGCGTCCGGGACTCCGCGGTGCACGTCGTACGGCCGCACGGGCTGACGCTGGAGGAGGTCGGCTACCCGGCCGACGAGCTGCTCGCCGCCCGCACCAGGGAGGCGCGGAACCGGCGGACGCTGCCCGGTCCGGCCGCCGGCTGCTGCTGACGGCAGGACCTGGCCGGCCCGGGGGTCACTCGTTCGCCGCGGCCGTGGCCTGGGTCTCGCCGCGGCGGTGGATCTGCTGGAACGTGAACTCGGCGAGGTCGTCACCGGTGGTGAAGACCTGTGTGTCCTTCGTCGTCACGTCCTCGCCGTCGGTGAAGCCGGCGATGGTGAAGTAGGCGTAGCGGCCGTAGGAGTTGGTCGTCGAGCGGCAGACGGCGCCGTTGCAGAACGACTTCACGTCGCCGCCGGTGAGGGCCTTGACGAAGCTCTTGTTGTCGGCCTGCTCCTTGGCCGCGAGGGCCTGGGCCTCGGTGTCGAAGACGGCCACGCCGACCGTCACCGCGACGCCGTCCTTGACGTAGGTGACGCGCAGCAGGCGGGTGCAGTCGTTGGCGGTCAGGACCTTGGGCAGGGTGCCCTGGACACCGGTGGCGCAGTCCGTGGTGTCCGCCTTGGTCGCCTTCTGGTAGACGTTCGAGCCCATCGTCAGCTGCCTGCCCGGGAAGAGCAGGTCGGGGCCGAGGGGCGCGGTGTCCTTGGCCTTGCTGGAGATGAAGTCCTTCGGGTCCAGCGGTGGGGGCGCGCTGGTCGGGGCGAAGGACACGGTGGAGGACGCGCTCGGCAGATCGGCGGTCGCGGGCAGGGAGGAAGTGGGCCGGTTCGCCTCGTCCTCCCCGTTGGCCGACACCACGGCCATGGCCACGGCGGTGCCGATCGCGAGCGTCGCGAGCGCGCCCCCGCCTATGAAGAGCAGCCGGCGGCGCTTGTTGCGGGACTCGGACGCCTCGGCGAGCGCGGCCCAGTCAGGGCTCGCGTCGGCGGCGCCGCTGCTCCACGGCTGCTGGGAGTTCGGTTTCCACGGATCCCACTGGGACTGAGGTCCCCCCTGCCCATAGCTCATGCGCCGCATCTTAGACGCGGCCGGAGGGGTGCTGTTCCGCCCCAACGGAGGCCGGAGCGCCTAGCGTTCCGGGAATGAGTACGGGCAAACACGACATCTCCGGGTGGTTGGTGCGGCGTTCTCCCTGGCCGCTGTGGTGGGGGCTCGCGACGGTCCTGGGCGCGACGGTGGCACATGTGGCGCGGACCACCCTCGACGGCGGCATGGACAACGCGATCGTCGTCCGGGCGGCACGGGCCTGGCTGGCGGGCCGGTCCCCGTACGACGACCCGCACTTCCTCTATCTGCCGGGCGCGGTGCTCGCCGCCGTCCCGCAGGCGCTGCTGCCGCAGGCCGTGCTGCGGGTGCTGGTGCCGCTGGCGGTGGCCGTGTGTCTGACGGCCGGCTGGGCGTGTGCGCTGCGGCTGCACCGGGTGCCGTGGGACAGCCGGCTCGCGGTCCTGGGCCTGACCGGGCTGTCGGCCGGGTTCGCGCCGTTCGGGCACCTGGTCCGGCTGGGCAACTGGACGGTCACCGCGGTCCTGGCGCTGCCGGTGGCGTTGCTGCTGGTGAGCCGGGGGAGGTGGGTGGCGGCGGGCGCGGTGCTCGGCGCGGCCCTCGCGCTGAAGCCGCTGCTGGCCCCGCTGGCGCTGCTGTTCGTCTTCGCCCGCCGCTGGCGGGCCCTGGCCCTCCTGGCCGGGGTGCCGGCGCTGGTGTCCGCCGCGTCCGCCCTGTTCCTGCCCGACCCGGCGGGCTTCCTCACCCGCACCCTGCCCTTCCTGCTGCACGGCCAGGACGCCTTCGTACGGCTCTACGAGGCCTCCCCGGCCGCGGTGCTGCCCCGGCTGGGCGTGCCGCAGCCCGTGGCCCGGACGCTGGCGCTGGCGGCCTGCGCCGCCGGAGTGGCCTGCGCCCACCGGCGCTGGCGCCGCGCGGACCCCGGCCCGCTGCGGCTCGCCGAGACGGCCGCCGGGCTGATGCTGTCGGCGTTCCTGGTCTCCCGGCCGTCGTACGACCACTACCTGCTGGTCGTGGTGCCGCTGCTGCTGGCCGGGCTGCCCCATCCGGGCTCGGTGGCCCGGGGCCCGTGGTTCTGGCTGGCCCTGGTCCCGCAGATCCCCGGCCTGACCTGGCCGTATCTGGAGTCGGTACGGCGGCGTGCGTTCAAGGACGCGGTGACGTTGTGCACGTTGGTGTTCGCCGTGAGTTGTCAGCCTGTCCGGGGGCGGCGGTCCCCAGCGGCGGTCACACCTACACTGGGTGAGAAGGGCAGCGGACCTCGGCGACGGGCGAGCTCGTTTTGACCCGGCCACCGCGCCGCAGGTATCCTGCATCTTCGTTGTGTATTGGCTTGCTCATTCTCACGGGACGGGCCCTTACACCGGTCCACCGGGCCGATGACCAGCGACCTGCACGCGGTATGCGTCACCGCAGTGTGGTCAGGGCTGTCGTGATCGCTTCGGTGACCTTGTCAGGACCACTCACTCGAAGCGAAGGCTACGAACCGTGCGTACGTACAGCCCCAAGCCCGGCGATGTGACGCGCCAGTGGCACGTCATCGACGCTCAGGACGTTGTCCTGGGCCGTCTCGCCACCACCGCCGCCACCCTGCTGCGCGGCAAGCACAAGCCGATCTACGCGCCGCACGTCGACGCTGGTGACTTCGTCATCATCATCAACGCCGACAAGGTGCACCTGTCCGGCAACAAGCGGACCCAGAAGATGGCCTACCGCCACTCCGGCTACCCGGGTGGTCTGCGCTCCGTCCGCTACGACGAGCTGCTGGACAAGAACCCGGAGAAGGCCATCGAGAAGGCCGTCAAGGGCATGCTCCCGAAGAACACGCTGGGCCGTCAGATGCTCTCGAAGCTGAAGGTCTACAAGGGTGACCAGCACCCGCACGGCGCGCAGCAGCCGCAGCCGTTCGAGATCACCCAGGTCGCGCAGTAAGTCCGGCCACACCACCCCAAGCTGAAGAGAATCTGAGGTATCACCGTGGCTGAGACCACTGCCGAGCAGCCGCTCGAAGAGCTTGACATCGACAGCTACACCACCGAGTCCGAGGTGCCCGTCGAGGGCGAGTACACCTCGGAGTCCCTGGCCTCCCGCTTCGGCGAGCCGCAGCCGGCCGCCGGCCTGGGCCGTCGCAAGAACGCCATCGCCCGCGTCCGGATCGTCCCGGGCACCGGCAAGTGGAAGATCAACGGCCGCACCCTCGAGGACTACTTCCCGAACAAGGTGCACCAGCAGGAAGTCAACGAGCCGTTCAAGGTCCTCGAGCTCGAGGGCCGTTACGACGTCGTCGCCCGCATCGCCGGTGGCGGTGTCTCCGGTCAGGCCGGTGCGCTCCGTCTCGGTGTCGCCCGCGCGCTGAACGAGGCGGACGTCGACAACAACCGCGGCCCGCTGAAGAAGGCCGGCTTCCTCAAGCGCGACGACCGTGCGGTCGAGCGCAAGAAGGCCGGTCTCAAGAAGGCCCGCAAGGCTCCGCAGTACAGCAAGCGTTAAGCTTCGCTGCCTGCTCGTACGTATCACGGGCCGGTTCGGCCCGCTCCTACGTACCCCGAACGCCCCGGCGGCACGCCACAGTGCCGTCGGGGCGTTCGTTTTCTCGCAGCTGTGGGCGTATAACGGCACAAGGTGCTCAAAGGCTTGTGTGATCGGATGTTCAGGGCATGCAATGCCTGGGTGCGGGGGCCGCGCCGATCAGCCGGACACCCGCACGGCTACCGAAAATGACGCTTCCTCAGGAGGACAAGTGGGACGACTCTTCGGCACGGACGGCGTGCGCGGTGTGGCCAACGCGGATCTCACGGCCGAGATGGCGCTCGGTCTGTCCGTCGCTGCGGCGCACGTGCTGGCCGAGGCGGGCTCCTTCGAGGGCCACCGCCCGGTAGCGGTGGTCGGACGGGACCCGCGTGCGTCCGGGGAGTTCCTGGAGGCGGCCGTGGTGGCCGGCCTGGCCAGTGCCGGTGTGGACGTGCTGCGGGTCGGGGTGCTGCCCACCCCGGCCGTCGCCTACCTGACGGGCGTGCTCGGCGCCGACCTCGGCGTGATGCTCTCCGCGAGCCACAACGCCATGCCCGACAACGGCATCAAGTTCTTCGCCCGCGGTGGCCACAAACTCGCCGACGAACTCGAGGGCCGGATCGAGTCCGTCTACGAGGAGCACCGGCGCGGCGAGCCGTGGGAGCGGCCGACGGGCTCGGGTGTCGGCCGCGTCCGGGACTACGACGAAGGGTTCGACCGGTACGTCGCCCACCTCATCGCCGTCCTGCCGCACCGGCTCGACGGGCTGAAGGTCGTCCTCGACGAGGCGCACGGTGCCGCCGCCCGGGTCTCGCCCGAGGCGTTCACCCGGGCCGGGGCGGAGATCGTCACCATCGGCGCGTCGCCGGACGGGCTCAACATCAACGACGGGTGCGGCTCCACGCACCTGGACAAGCTCAAGGCCGCCGTCGTCGAACACGGGGCCCACCTCGGCATCGCCCACGACGGGGACGCCGACCGGTGCCTCGCCGTGGACCACACCGGCGAGGAGGTGGACGGGGACCAGATCCTCTCCGTGCTCGCGCTCGCCATGCGGGAGCACGGGACGCTGCGCGAGGACACCGTCGTCGCGACAGTGATGTCCAACCTCGGCTTCAAGCTGGCCATGGAGCGCGAGGGCATCCGGCTCGTCCAGGCCGCCGTCGGCGACCGGTACGTGCTGGAGGAGATGAAGCAGCACGGGTACGCGCTCGGCGGCGAGCAGTCCGGACATGTGATCATCCTCGACCACGCGACGACCGGCGACGGCACGCTGACCGGGCTCATGCTCGCGGCGCGGGTCGCCGAGAGCGGCAGAACGCTGCGGGACCTGGCGTCCGTGATGGAGCGGCTGCCGCAGGTGCTGGTCAACGTTCCCGACGTGGACAAGTCCCGGGTGTCCTCCTCCGCCGAGCTCGCCACCGCCGTCGGGGAGGCCGAGCGGGAGCTGGGCTCCACCGGGCGGGTGCTGCTCCGGCCGTCCGGGACCGAGCCGCTGGTGCGGGTGATGGTCGAGGCGGCCGACATCGACCAGGCGCGGTCCGTGGCCGGGCGGCTGGCCGACGCGGTGAAGTCGGCGCTGGGCTGAGCGGCACGGGCGGGGATCTGCGCGATGCGCGATGCGGGCGCGATGCATGCGCGATGCGCGATGCGGGCGCGATGCGCGATGTGTGTGTGATGCGGGCGCGTCGTGGCCGGTCGCGCAGTTCCCCGCGCCCCGACGGACCCTAGGTCGGCTGTCGTGACCTGCGTTGTGACCAGAACCACTTCTGGGCCAGCAACGTCAAGGTGCCCGCCAGGATGATGCCCAGCAGATTCAGCAGGAGCTGTTCCGAGGAGCGCAGGGTCTGGGTGGTGTCGCCGTAGACCAGGGCCACGGCCGCGTTCGCGGCGGCCGGGACCGTGGTCACCGAGATGGCGACACCCACCAGGGCGCCGGACTTCGCGGACGTGAGCGAGAGGGTGCCGGCGGCGCCGGCCAGGAGCGCCACGACGAAGGAGAACCAGTCCGGGGCGTAGATGAAGCCGGTGTTCGGACGGTCGGCCTCCAGCTGGTCCTCGGTGAACAGGCCCACGGCGTCCATGAACAGGCTGAAGCCCGCCGTCACCGCCATCGCCACCGCGAACCCCACCAGCAGGGCGGTCAGTGAGCGCAGTGCCAGGCGCGGGGCACGCTGCACCGTCGCCGTGCAGATGCCGGCCAGCGGGCCGAACTCCGGTCCCACCGCCATCGCGCCCACGATGAGGATCGCGTTGTCGAGCACCACACCGCAGGCCGCGATCATCGTGGCGAGCGTGATGAAGGCGAGGTAGGTGACGGAGAGCGTCGACTCCTCGTGGGTCGCGTCGCTCAGGTGCTCCCACAGGACCGCGTCCGCGCCCTCGCCCGGAGCTTCCTCCTCGGCCTCGTCGGCCCGCCGGGACAGCGACAGGTCGATGTTCTCCACGGCGATCGAGCCGCTCCCCTCGAGGCCCAACTCCTGCAGGCCTGTGAGGAGTTCGTCGCCCGCCTCGCGCGCCACGTCGCACAGGACGACGTCGCCCGGCGGGGTGCGGGCGGCACCGGGCAGCACCACCAGATGGGTGGTGCCCACCGTGCTCTCGACCAGGCGGACCACGTCCTCGGTCCGTTCGGCCGGTGTGATCAGGCGCAGATGCAGCATGCCGCCCTTTATCCCACAGCCCCTACGGCTTGCTGTCCCACGGCCCCTGCAGCTTGTTGGCCCACAGCCCCTACAGCGTGCTGTCCCACGGCCTCTACAGCTTGCGGAGACCGAGCCGCTGCACCTTGTGGTCCGGGCCCTTGCGGACGACGAGGGTGGCGCGGCCGCGGGTGGGGGCGATGTTCTCCACCAGGTTGGGCTTGTTGATGGTGCGCCACATCGTGCGGGCGTAGTCGAGGGCCTCCTCCTCGGAGACCTGGGTGTACTTGCGGAAGTAGGAGGACGGGTTCTGGAAGGCCGTCTCGCGCAGCTTGCGGAAGCGGCTGAGGTACCAGCGCTCGATGTCCTCGGTGCGGGCGTCGACGTACACGCTGAAGTCGAAGTAGTCGGCGAGGCCGACGCGGGTGCGGCCGTCCTGGCCCGGGAGGGCGGGCTGGAGGACGTTCAGGCCCTCCACGATCAGGATGTCCGGGCGGCGGACGGTGAGCTTCTGGTCCGGGACGATGTCGTAGATCAGGTGGGAGTAGACGGGGGCCGTGACCTCGTCCTTGCCGGCCTTGATGTCGGCCACGAAGCGGGTCAGGGCGCGGCGGTCGTAGGACTCGGGGAAACCTTTCCTCGACATCAGGCCGCGGGCCTCCAGCTCCTTGGTGGGCAGCAGGAAGCCGTCGGTGGTGACCAGCTCCACCCGGGGGTGCTCCGGCCAGCGGGAGAGGAGGGCCTGGAGGAGGCGGGCGACCGTCGACTTGCCCACCGCGACCGAGCCGGCGACCCCTATGACGAACGGCGTGCCCGCCTGGGAGCCCTGTTCCCCCAGGAAGGTGTTGAGGGCGCCGCGCAGACCGTCGGTGGCGCCGACGTAGAGGTTGAGGAGACGGGACAGCGGGAGGTAGATGTCCCGTACCTCCTCCAGGTCGATGACGTCGCCGAGGCCGCGCAGTCGCTCGACCTCGTCGGCGGTCAGCGGCAACGGCGTCTTGTCGCGCAGCGCGCTCCACTCGCAGCGGGTGAGGTCGACGTAGGGAGTCGCCTCCGGCCTGTGCCGGTGGGCGCTCCGGGGCATCGGGGAGACCGGAGAGATCACAGTCCATTGTTAACGGAGTCTGAACGGGATGGCGGGTGGGGTCCGTCACGCCGCCGGGCGGCCACGGCGCGCTCAGGGCCGATCGCAGCGGTTCGGGGTGTCGTACGGGCGCGGGAATTTCCGGAATCGGGCACGCGAAGGGCTTTTCCGGGCGGGGATCGGTCGTAGGCTGCCGCGCATGTGCGGAATCGTGGGATACGTGGGGTCGCAGTCGGCGCTCGATGTCGTGACCGCCGGACTGAAACGGCTGGAGTACCGGGGGTACGACTCGGCGGGGGTCGCCGTGCCGGCCGACGGGGGGCTCGCCGCCGCCAAGCGGGCGGGCAAGCTCGTCAACCTGGAGAAGGAGCTCAAGGAGCGGCCGCTGCCGGCCGGGTCGACGGGGATCGGGCACACCCGGTGGGCGACGCACGGCGCGCCGACCGACGCCAACGCCCACCCCCATCTCGACAACGCCGGGCGCGTCGCCGTCGTGCACAACGGGATCATCGAGAACTTCGCGGTGCTGCGGGCCGAACTGGCCGAGCGCGGGCACGAGCTGGTCTCCGAGACCGACACCGAGGTCGTGGCCCATCTGCTCGCCGAGGAGTTCTCCGCCACGGCCGACCTCGCGGAGGCCATGCGGCTGGTGTGCCGGCGGCTCGAAGGGGCGTTCACGCTGGTCGCGGTGCACGCCGACGAGCCGGACGTGGTCGTGGGGGCGCGGCGGAACTCGCCGCTCGTGGTGGGCGTCGGCGAAGGCGAGGCCTTCCTCGCCTCGGACGTCGCCGCGTTCATCGACCACACCCGGTCGGCGATCGAGCTGGGCCAGGACCAGGTGGTGGAACTGCGCCGGGACGGGGTGACGGTGACCGGCTTCGACGGCCGGCCGGCCGATGTGCGCTCGTACCACATCGACTGGGACGCGTCGGCCGCGGAGAAGGGCGGCTACGACTACTTCATGCTCAAGGAGATCGCCGAGCAGCCCAAGGCGGTCGCCGACACGCTGCTGGGGCGCATCGACGCCTCCGGCGCGCTGACCCTCGACGAGCTGCGCATCCCCGCGGCCGAGCTGCGCCAGACGGACAAGGTCGTCATCGTCGCGTGCGGTACGGCCTTCCACGCGGGGATGATCGCCAAGTACGCCATCGAGCACTGGACGCGGATCCCGTGCGAGGTGGAGCTGGCCAGCGAGTTCCGCTACCGGGATCCCATCCTGGGCCCCCGGTCGCTGGTCGTCGCCATCTCGCAGTCCGGCGAGACCATGGACACGCTGATGGCGCTGCGGCACGCCCGCGAGCAGGGCTCCAAGGTGCTGGCGATCTGCAACTCCAACGGGTCGACGATCCCGCGCGAGTCGGACGCGGTGCTGTACACGCACGCCGGTCCGGAGGTGGCGGTCGCCTCGACGAAGGCCTTCCTGACGCAGCTGGTGGCCTGCTACCTGGTGGCGCTGTACCTGGGCCAGGTGCGGGGCACCCAGTGGGCGGACGAGATCCGGGCCGTCGTCCGCGACCTCGCGCGGATCCCCGGTGACGTCGAGCGGGTGCTGGAGACCATGGAGCCGGTGCGGGAGCTGGCGCGGTCGCTCGCCGCGAAGAACACCGTGCTCTTCCTCGGACGGCACGTGGGGTATCCGGTGGCGCTGGAGGGCGCGCTCAAGCTGAAGGAGCTGGCGTACATGCACGCCGAGGGCTTCGCGGCGGGCGAGCTGAAGCACGGGCCGATCGCGCTGATCGAGGAGGACCTGCCGGTCGTCGTGGTCGTGCCGTCGCCGCGGGGGCGGTCCGTGCTGCACGACAAGATCGTGTCCAACATCCAGGAGATCCGGGCCCGGGGCGCGCGCACGATCGTGATCGCGGAGGAGGGGGACGAGGCGGTCGTCCCTTACGCCGACCACCTCGTACGCGTCCCGGTGACGCCGACGCTGTTGCAGCCGCTGGTGGCGACGGTTCCGTTGCAGGTGTTCGCGTGCGAGCTGGCGACGGCCCGGGGGAACGAGGTGGATCAGCCGCGGAACCTGGCGAAGTCGGTCACCGTGGAGTAGGGGTGCCTTGGGAGCGGGGCTGGTGCTGGCCTGGTGCTGGCCTGGTGCTGGTGCTGGTGCTGGTGCTGGTGCTGGTGCTGGTGCTGGTGCCGGGGGCTGATGGTGGGGGCTGATGGTGGGGGTCGCGGGCGGTGTGGCGGGTGCGGGTGGGGTGTGGCTGGTCGCGCAGTTCCCCGCGCCCCTGATCGCCTGCGGCGATCCCGGGGCGGTGCTGGTCGGTTGTGGCATTGCCGGGGCGGTGCTGGGCGGTTGTGGTGGTGCCGGGGTGGTGCTGGGCGGTGGTGTTGTGGGGGCGGCCGTAGGGTGCTCGGCATGAGCATCATCGGGGTCGGCATCGACGTGGCGGAGATCGAGCGGTTCGCGGCGTCCCTGGAGCGGACGCCCGCGCTGGCGCAACGACTGTTCATCGACAGCGAGTTGCTGCTGCCGAGCGGGGAGCGCAGGGGAGTCGCCTCGCTGGCGGCGCGGTTCGCGGCGAAGGAGGCGGTGGCCAAGGCGCTGGGGGCACCGGCGGGACTGCTGTGGACCGACGCGGAGGTGTACGTGGAGGACAGCGGGCAGCCGCGGCTGCGGGTGCGGGGGAGCGTCGCGGCGCGCGCCGCGGAACTGGGCGTACGGTCCTGGCACGTGTCGCTCAGCCATGACGCGGGGATCGCCTCGGCGGTGGTGGTGGCGGAGGGGTAGGGGTGTGCGGCGTGGCAAGTGTGCGGGGAGTGGCAAGTGTGCGGGAGCGGCTCTGCTCGGCGAGTGGCAGGTGTGCGGCGAGTGGTAGGGCGGTAGAGGTAGGGCCATGCGTACTGCCTACTGCGTGGACACGGTCAGGACCGCCGAACGGGAGCTGATGGCCCGTCTGCCGGAGGGCGCGCTGATGCAGCGGGCCGCCGCCGGACTCGCCGCCGCCTGTGCGGAGTTGCTGGGGCGGGTGTACGGCAGCCGGGTCGTGCTGCTCGTCGGCAGCGGGGACAACGGCGGCGACGCCCTGTACGCGGGTGCCCGGCTGGCCCGGCGCGGCGCCGGGGTGAGCGCCGTGCTGCTCGCGCCGGAGCGGACCCACCCCGGAGGGCTGGCGGCCCTGCTGCGGGCGGGCGGCCGGACGGTCCCGGCGAGCGCCGCCGCGGGCCTGCTGCGCCGCGCCGACCTGGTGGTCGACGGCATCGTCGGGATCGGCGGGCGGGGCGGCCTGCGGGAGGACGCGGCTCCGCTCGCCGCGCTGGCCGCCGGGTCGGGGGCCGCCGTCGTCGCCGTCGACCTGCCGAGCGGGGTGGAGGCGGACACCGGGGAGGTGCGGGGCGCCGCCGTCCGGGCCGACCTCACCGTCACCTTCGGCACGCACAAGCCGGGCCTGCTGATCGATCCGGCGCGGGAGTACGCCGGGTCCGTGCGGCTCGTCGGCATCGGACTGGAACTGCCCGCCGAGCCCGAGCTGGAGGCGTTGCAGCACGCGGACGTGGCGGCGCTGCTGCCGGTGCCGGGTGCCGAGAGCGACAAGTACCGGCGGGGTGTGGTCGGTGTCGCCGCCGGGTCGGCCCGCTACCCGGGGGCCGCCGTGCTGGCCGTGGCCGGCGCGCTGCGCGGCGGGGCGGGGGCCGTGCGGTACGTCGGGCCGGCCGCGGAGGCCGTCATCGCCCGCTTCCCGGAGACGCTCGTCTCCGACCAGGGGCCCGCGCACGCCGGGCGGGTGCAGGCGTGGGTCGTCGGGCCGGGCGTCGGCGACGACGCCGCGACGGTGGCCGAGGTGCTGGCCGCCGACGTGCCGGTGCTGATCGACGCGGACGCGCTGCGGCTGGCGGAGCCGGGGGCGGTCCGGGGCCGTAGGGCGCCGACCCTGATGACCCCGCACGCGGGGGAGGCGGCCGCACTGCTCGGGGTGGCGCGGGAGGGCGTCGAGGCGGGGCGGCTGGCCGCCGTGCGTGAACTGGCGGGGCGCTACCGGGCGACGGTGCTGCTGAAGGGCTCGACGACGCTGGTCGCGGACCCGGGGCGGAGACCCGTACGGGTGAACCCGACCGGGACGTCCTGGCTGGCCACGGCCGGCAGCGGCGACGTGCTGTCGGGGCTGGCGGGGTCGCTGCTGGCGGCGGGGCTGTCGGCGTCGGACGCGGGGAGCGCGGGCGCGTATCTGCACGGGCTGGCGGGGCGGTTGGCGGCCCGCGGGGCACCGGTGGGCGCACACGACGTGGCCGAGGCCGTGGCACGGGCCTGGAGGGAGGTGACGCGGGGGTGAGGGCCCGTACCGGAGGGCGTCGGTGTCGGGGTGGGGGTTTTCCCGGGTGTGCTCGGTCGGGGGCGCGGAGGGTGAGGGGCTGCGGGATGGGTTCGGAGGGACGAGGGACGTGACATGGGGAGAGGGGCCTGGCGGGTGGGTGTCGGTGATGTGGGCTGGGGTGGTGCCTGCTCTGGTGTGCACGCGGCTGACGGTTCGCTGGAGAGGGTTGCGCGGGCGCGCCGGAGAGGGGGCGTAGGGGGCACGTGCCGGGAGGCGGGGCGTGCTTTGCGGCGGGCGGCGACGGGCGGAGGGGCGTGCCGAGAGGGCACTGTGGGCTCCAAGACGGGCGGTGCGGGCCTGAGGGGCGTGCACGGAGGCGGGCGGCCTGGGTGGGCGCCCCTGGAGGGGCGTCGTATCGCCAGGGCGCGTACGTGTGGGCCGTGGGCCCGGCTCTTAGGGGCTTTCCGGGCGCTCTGAGACACTGGGCGCGATGAGTGAGACTGCACAGCCGACCCCCGCCCCGCCGCGCGCCCGCGCCGAGATCGACTTGGCCGCGCTGCGGGCCAACGTGCGGACCCTGCGCGCCAAGGCGCCGGGGGCGGCGTTCATGGCCGTGGTGAAGGCCGACGGGTACGGCCACGGCGCGGTGCCGTGCGCCCGGGCCGCCGTGGAGGCGGGGGCCACCTGGATCGGCACCGCCACGCCCGAGGAGGCGCTCGCGCTGCGCGCGGAGGCCGGGCTGCCGGCCGGTGTGCGGGTCATGTGCTGGCTGTGGACGCCGGGCGGGCCCTGGCGGGAGGCGATCGAGGCCGGCCTCGACGTGTCCGTGAGCGGCCTGTGGGCGCTGCGCGAGGCCGTCGAGGCGGCCCGGCTCGCCGGGCGGACCGCCCGGGTGCAGCTCAAGGCCGACACCGGGCTGGGGCGCAACGGATGCCAGCCCGCCGACTGGCCCGACCTGGTCGCCGAGGCATTGCGCGCGGAGGGCGACGGACTCGTCCGGGTCACCGGCCTGTGGTCCCACTTCGCCTGTGCCGACGAACCCGGCCACCCCTCCAACGCGGCCCAGCTCTCCCGCTTCCGCGAGATGGTGGCGTACGCCGAGGGGCAGGGCGTACGGCCCGAGGTGCGGCACATCGCCAACTCCCCGGCCACGCTCACCCTCCCCGCGGCCCACTTCGACCTCGTCCGCCCGGGCGTCGCCATGTACGGCCTCTCGCCCAGCCCCGAGGTCGGCTCGGCCGCCGATCTCGGCCTGCGGCCGGTGATGACCCTCACGGCCTCCCTGGCCCTGGTGAAGCACGTCCCCGGCGGGCACGGCGTCAGCTACGGCCACCACTACACGACCCCGGGCGAGACCACCCTCGGTCTGGTTCCCCTCGGATACGCCGACGGCGTCCCCCGGCACGCGTCCGGCACCGGCCCGGTGCTCGTCGGCGGCAAGTGGCGTACGGCCGCGGGGCGGATCGCGATGGACCAGTTCGTCGTCGACCTCGGCGGGGACGACCCCGGGCCGGGCGCCGAGGCGGTGCTGTTCGGACCCGGTGACCGCGGCGAGCCCACCGCGGAGGACTGGGCGCAGGCCGCGGGGACCATCGGGTACGAGATCGTCACGCGCATCGGAACGAGGGTTCCCCGCGTCTACGTGAACGGGGACCGGGACGGGTAGTCGCCCCAGCGGGGGGACCTTCGGGGCGGCGACGTCCGCGGCTGGTTCACTCATGTCCCGCACGCATGCCGCACGCATGCCGCACGCATGTCGCGGGCATGCCGAGCGCATCGTGGGCGACCGCAGTCACAACAGCAACAGCAACAGCAGCAACACCGCAACAGCAGCAACAACAGCAACACCGCAACAGCAGCAACACCTGGCGTCGGCCGAGGAGGAGCGGTACGTGAGCGAGAGCAGTGCGGAGGCGGTGGCGAGCGCCGCCTCGGCGGCCGTCGCCGCCTCCGCCTCGGGGGCGGCCGGGAGCTGGCGCCGGGCGACCGGCGTCGCCGGCGCCGCGATAGGCGTGATCGCCGCGGGCGCCGCGGCCGGCGTCGCCCTGGAGCGGATGACCGTGGGCCGGGGCATGCGGGCCAAGGCACGGCTCGCCCTCGACGCGGCGGGGCCGTACGGCGCCCTGCGCGGCACCCCCGGCAAGGCCTTCGCCGACGACGGCACCGAGCTGTACTACGAGGTCGACGACGTCGAGCCGCAGGGCGGACCGGCGAACCGGCGGCGCCGGCTCTTCGGCCGCAAGGCCCCCCTCCCCGTCACCGTCGTCTTCAGCCACGGCTACTGCCTCACCCAGGACTCCTGGCACTTCCAGCGCGCCGCCCTGCGGGGCGTCGTCCGGACCGTGCACTGGGACCAGCGCAGCCACGGACGCTCCGCGCGCGGGGCGGCCCAGCTCCACGACGGGGTGCCGGTCACCATCGACCAGCTGGGACGCGACCTGAAGGCCGTCGTCGACGCGGCCGCGCCGGAGGGCCCGATCGTGCTCGTCGGGCACTCCATGGGCGGCATGACGGTGATGGCGCTGGCCGCGCAGTACCCCGAGCTAATCCGTGAACGGGTCGTCGCCACCGCCTTCGTCGGTACGTCCTCCGGGCGGCTCGGCGAGGTCAACTTCGGACTGCCGGTCGCGGGCGTCAACGCCGTACGGCGGGTCCTGCCCGGTGTGCTGAAGCTGCTGGGGCAGCGGGCCGAGCTGGTGGAGAAGGGGCGGCGGGCCACCGCCGACCTGTTCGCCGGGGTCATCAAGCGGTACTCGTTCGCGTCCCGGGACGTCGACCCGGCCGTCGCCCGGTTCGCCGAGCGGATGATCGAGGGCACGCCGATCGACGTGGTCGCCGAGTTCTACCCGGCCTTCACCGACCACGACAAGACCGAGGCGCTCGCCTGCTTCACGGACATGCCGGTGCTGGTGCTGGCCGGCATCGGCGACCTCGTCACGCCCAGCGAGCACAGCGAGGCCATCGCCGACCTGCTGCCGGACGCCGAGCTGGTGCTCGTCCCGGATGCCGGGCACCTGGTGATGCTGGAACACCCGGAAGCGGTCACCGACCGCCTCGCCGACCTGCTCACCCGCGCGGGCGCCGTGCCCGCAGGGGCTACCGTGGGTGGCTATGGAAGCACCAGCAGCACCGCACAACCCGGCTGAGACCGAGCTGATCGTCAACTCTCCCGAGCAGATGCGCGAGTTGGGCCGCCGCCTGGCCAAGCTGCTGCGCGCCGGCGACCTCGTGATGCTCAGCGGGGAGCTCGGCGCGGGCAAGACGACCCTGACGCGCGGTCTCGGCGAGGGGCTCGGCGTGCGCGGGGCGGTCACCTCCCCGACGTTCGTGATCGCCCGTGTCCACCCGTCCCTCGGGGACGGCCCGCCGCTCGTCCACGTCGACGCGTACCGCCTGGGCGGCGGGCTCGACGAGATGGAGGACCTCGACCTCGACGTGTCCCTGCCCGAGTCGGTGGTGGTCGTGGAGTGGGGCGAGGGCAAGGTCGAGGAACTGACCGACGAGCGGCTCCAGGTACGGATCCACCGGGCCGTCGGCGACACGACGGACGAGGTGCGGCAGGTGACGGTCACCGGGCTGGGGGAGCGGTGGGCCTCGGCGGACCTGAGCGTGCTGGCGGCCTGAGCGCGGCCCGGACGGATGTTCCGGGCGGATGAGGAGCGGTGTCCACGGCGGTCGAGGAGCGGTGTCCACGGCGGTCGTGGACCGCCGTTCGGCAGGGCAGGGGTGGGCCCGTCCCCGACGGGCTCGCCCCTGCCCCGTCTTTCTGGAACGCCCTGTCTTTCTGGAACGCCCTGACCTTTGGAACGTCGTGTCCATCTGGCGTTCGTATGAAGATTCCGACAAGACGTCGGCATGATGTTGCGTCCGGCGTCCCGCCCGTGGTCACATGGTATCCAGTACCTAGTTAGGTCAACCTAACCAGGCCCGCCCCGGCCCCGAGGAGGCGCCCATGCCGGCCATCGAGCCCCAGAGGTCCGACGTCCCGTCGCGCCCCTCCGCCCGCGCCGGGGTCTCCATGCGGGATCTGCTGGCGTCCTGCGCGGCGGCAGAGGCGGTGTCCCGGCCGCCGCGCGCACCCGAGTCCGAGCCCGGGACCGAGCCCGGGACCGGGCCCGGGACCGGGCCCGGGACCGGTCCCGTGCGGTCCGCCGTCGCCGAGGCGCGGGTGCGGCACCACCGGGAAGCGGCGTAACGCGTCACCCGGCCCCTCGGGCCGGGGCCCTCGCGGCCGCGGACGGGGGCGACTGCCGCCCGCCACCCGCCGTCACCGGATCACGACGATCCGCTCCCCGATCGTCGCGAACGCCCACATCGCCTCGCCGTCCGCGCGCGCCTCGCGGATCCCGCCCGTGCGCATCGCCGGGTCGGGCGCCCGCGTCGAGCCGTCCACGGCCGCGCTGAAGCCGATGACCACCCCGTCCACGGTGCTGAAGCGCACCACGTGCTCGACGGGCGTGCCGTCGGTGCCGGTGATGCCCTTCGAGCGGGAGGTGACCGGGTAGGTCCCCGGGAGCGGGTCCACCGTGCCGGGGGTGACCGGGAACGTCCGCTGGACCGTGCCGTCCTCGCCGACCAGCCACACACGGTCGTCGTCCACCGAGTACACGACCCGCTCACCCGCACCGGAGCCGGAGGGGAGCGCGGTGGGGTTGTTCTTGTCCCGGGGGGCCTTCGGCGCGGCGGCGGCCGTGTCCAGGGAGGCTCTGCCGAGGGTGCCGGGCACGTTCGCCGACGCCTGGAGGGCGAGGAACCCGACGGTGCAGACGGCCGCCGCGGTGAGCCCGGCCACGAACGTCGCGCTGCTGCCTGCCACCGGCGACCACCTCTTTTGTCGTACTTCGTCCCCAGCGGCGACGTTAGCAGCCGGGACGTCCCGCACCGGGGCGACTGGACGTCCGACACGGGCCCGAGGAGCCGTAGGCTGTTTGCGTGCTCTTGCTCGCTCTGGATACAGCCACCCCCGCCGTGACCGTCGCCCTGCACGACGGCACGGCCGTCATCGCCTCGTCGAGCCAGGTGGACGCGCGCCGGCACGGCGAGCTGCTGCTGCCGGCCGTCGACCGTCTGCTCGCCGACGCGGGACGCGCGCTCGACGCCGTCACCGGGATCGTCGTCGGGATCGGACCCGGCCCGTACACCGGGCTGCGCGTCGGTCTGATGACCGCCGACACCTTCGGCCTCGCGCTCGGCGTCCCCGTGCACGGTGTGTGCACCCTCGACGGCCTCGCCTACGCCGCCGACCTGGACGGCCCCTTCGTCGTGGCCACCGACGCCCGCCGCAAGGAGGTCTACTGGGCGCGCTACGCCGACTCCCGCACGCGGGTCACGGAGCCGGCCGTCGGCCGTCCGGCCGACATCGCCGACCGGGTGGCCGGGCTGCCCGCCGTCGGCGCGGGCGCGCTGCTCTACCCCGACACCTTCCCCCAGGCGCACGAGCCGGAGCACGTCTCCGCCGCGGCCCTCGCCGCGCTGGCCGCCGAGCGGCTCGCCGCCGGTGAGGAACTCCCGGCGCCGCGCCCGCTGTACCTGCGCCGCCCGGACGCGCAGGTCCCCAAGAACTACAAGGTGGTCACCCCCAAGTGACCGAGTCCGACGTTCCCGAGCCCGACGCCCCCCGGCCCGGCCCGGCCGGTGAACCGGGCGGCGAGTCCGGCGCCCCCCAGTCCGGCGCCCCCCAGTCCGGCGCCCGTCAGCCCGGCGCCGCCGAGTCGGGCACGTCCCAGCCCGGCGCCGCCGAGTCGGGCGCCCCCCGGTCCGGCCCGGCCGGTGAACCGGGCGGTACTGAGTCCGGCGCCCCGCGGTCCGGTGCCGCCGAGTCCGGCACGTCCCAGCCCGGCACCGCCGAGTCGGGCGCCCCCCGGTCCGGCCCGGCCGGTGAACCGGGCGGCACCGAGTCCGACGCCCCGCGGTCCGGCGCCGCCGATTCCGGCATGCCGCAGCCCGGTGCCGCCGAGTCGGGCACGTCCCAGCCCGGCGCCGCCGAGTCGGGCGCCCCCCGGTCCGGCCCGGCCGGTGAACCGGGCGGTACCGAGTCCGGCGCCCCGCGGTCCGGCACCGCCGAGTCCGGCATGCCGCAGCCCGGTGCCGCCGAGTCCGGCACGTCCCAGCCCGGCGTCCCCGCCCTGCGCGAGATGCGCTGGTGGGACATCGACGCCGTGCTGGAACTGGAGAAGGACCTCTTCCCCGAGGACGCCTGGTCGCGCGGCATGTTCTGGTCCGAGCTGGCGCACTCCCGAGGCCCCGAGGCGACCCGCCGCTACGTCGTGGCCGAGGCCGAGGGCCGGATCGTCGGCTACGCGGGCCTGGCCTGCTCCGGCGCCGCCTCCGACGGCGGTTCCGACGGCGGTTCCGGCGGTGACGACGGCGGTTCCGGCGCCGGCGCCGGCGCCGACGTGCAGACGATCGCCGTCGCCCGCGACCGCCAGGGCACCGGCCTCGGCGCCCGGCTCCTCACCGAACTGCTGCGCGCCGCGACCGCCTTCGAGGTCGCCGAGGTCCTGCTGGAGTGCAGGGTCGACAACGTCCGCGCCCAGCGGCTCTACGAGCGCTTCGGCTTCGAACCCATCGGCTTCCGGCGCGGCTACTACCAGCCCGGGAACGTGGACGCCCTGGTCATGCGCCTGGTCACAGCATCCGACAGCGGCTCGGCCGACGAACCGACATCAGTACAAGGAACCGAGATCAATGGCTGACGAACCCCTCGTCCTCGGCATCGAGACGTCCTGCGACGAGACCGGCGTCGGCGTCGTCCGCGGCACCACCCTGCTGGCGGACGCCATCGCCTCCAGCGTCGACGAGCACGCCCGCTTCGGCGGGGTCGTGCCGGAGGTGGCCAGCAGGGCCCACCTGGAGGCGATGGTCCCGACCATCGACCGGGCGCTGAAGGAGGCGGGCGTCTCGGCGAAGGACCTGGACGGCATCGCGGTGACGGCGGGTCCGGGGCTCGCCGGAGCCCTGCTGGTCGGCGTGTCGGCGGCGAAGGCGTACGCCTACGCGCTCGGCAAGCCGCTGTACGGCGTCAACCACCTCGCCTCCCACATCTGCGTGGACCAGCTGGAGCACGGCCCGCTGCCGGAGCCGACGATGGCGCTGCTGGTCTCCGGCGGCCACTCCTCCCTGCTGCTCTCCTCGGACATCACCTCCGACGTCCGCCCGATGGGCGCGACCATCGACGACGCGGCGGGCGAGGCCTTCGACAAGATCGCCCGCGTGTTGAACCTGGGCTTCCCGGGCGGCCCGGTCATCGACCGGTACGCGCGCGAGGGGGACCCGGCGGCGATCGCGTTCCCGCGCGGCCTGACCGGCCCGCGCGACCCGGTGTACGACTTCTCCTTCTCCGGCCTGAAGACGGCGGTCGCCCGCTGGATCGAGGCCCGGCGCGCGGCGGGGGAGGAGGTCCCGGTGCGTGACGTGGCGGCGTCCTTCCAGGAGGCGGTCGTGGACGTCCTGACCCGCAAGGCCGTACGGGCCTGCCGTGACGAGGGCGTCGACCACCTGATGATCGGCGGCGGTGTGGCCGCCAACTCCCGGCTGCGCGCCCTGGCCCAGGAGCGCTGCGAGGCGGCCGGCATCCGGCTGCGCGTGCCGCGCCCCAAGCTGTGCACGGACAACGGCGCGATGGTCGCCGCCCTCGGCGCGGAGATGGTCGCCCGCGGCCGGGCCGCGTCCGCCTGGGACCTGTCGGCGGACTCGTCCCTCCCGGTGACCGACCCGCACGTGCCCGGCCGGGACCACGGCCACGACCACGGCACCGGCCACGGTCACGACCACGTCCACGAGGTCGGCGAGACCAACCTCTACTCGTGAGGATCACGTGATGACGGTCGCGTTGATGTGGGAGGCCCGGGCGGCACAGGGCCGCGGGGCGGAGCTGCTGGCGTGGGTGCGCGGGCAGCGGCTCTCGCCCGCACCCCTGCGCCGCGAGGTCCTCCGCGCCCCGCAGGACCGGGTGCTGGTCATCACGTGGTGGGACGCGGAGTACGACGCCGACGTGCCCGAACTGCCCGAGCCGGCCGGGGAGCTGGTGAGCCGGTCGGTGCACCGCTGGCGGTTCGAGGCGGTGGAGGGGTAGGACCTCCGGCTTGGAGCGCCCCCGAAGCCCCCGGGGGCCCGGAGCATCCCCCGGCCCCCGGGGGGCCCGGAGCGCCCCCGGAGCGCCCCCGAAGCGCCTCAGGCGTGCTCCGCCTCCGCCTCCGCCTCAGGCGTGCTCCGCCTCCGCCTCCGATGTTGTCTCCACCCCCACCTCGCACCGCAGCCTCCGCCCCGCTCCGGCCTCCCGTACCGGACCGGTCAGGGTCAGACGGGCCGTGTGGCGTACGTCCGCGCTGGACGCCCCCAACCGCAGTTCCAGCGCCCCGGGTTCGACCACCCGCCGGCCCGTCCGGTCGGTGAAGGCCGACAGGTCGGTGTGGAAGCGGAAGGTCACGCGGGCCGACCCGCCGGGTTCCAGCGCGACCCGCTGGTAGCCGACGAGCCGTACGTCGGGCCGGGTCACGCTCGCCACCGGGTCGTGCAGATAGAGCTGGACGACCTCGGTGCCCGGCCGGTCGCCGGTGTTGCGGACGGTCAGGGACAGGTCGTACGAGCCGTCGGTGCCGATCTCCGCGTCCGGGGTCTCGGCGCCCTCCCACGCGAACGTCGTGTACGACCTCCCGTGCCCGAACGGGTACAGCGGCGTCGGGTCCAGGCTGCTGACCTCGTCGGCCAGACCCAGCGGCGGCTGGAGGTACGTCCACGGCTGGCCGCCCACCACGCGGGGCACGCTCACGGGCAGCCGGCCCGAGGGGTTGACGCGGCCCGACAGCACCTCCGCGACCGCCGGACCCCCCTCCTCGCCGGGGAAGAAGGCCTGGACGACGGCGCCCAGCCGGCCGTGCCAGCGGCCGAGGGCGTAGGGGCGGCCGGTGAGGAGCACCAGCACCACCGGGACGCCCGTCGCCACGAGGGCGTCCAGCAGCTCACCCTGGACGCCCGGCAGGCGCAGGTCGGCCACGTCGCAGCCCTCGCCCGAGGTGCCCCGGCCGAACAGACCCGCCCGGTCGCCCAGGACGGCCACGCACACGTCCGCCTCGGAGGCCCTCGCCACCGCCTCCCCGAAGCCCGACCGGTCCGGGTCGGAGACCGGGCAGCCCTCGGCGAACGTCACCTTGGCGTCGGGCAGCTCGGTGCGCAGGGACTCCAGCAGCGTGGGGATGTCGATGCCCAGGTCCACCTCGGGGTGGTGGGTGAGGACGTGGGAGGGGAAGGAGTAGCAGCCGAGCATCGCGAGCGCGTCCGCCGCCCGGGGGCCGACGACGGCGACACGGCTGTCCGGGGACAGCGGCAGCAGGCCGTCCGGGTTGTCCAGCAGCACCACCGACTCCTCCGCCAGCCGGCGGGCCACCGCCCGGTTGGCCGCCGAGTCGAGCCGGGCCGGCACCGGCTCGGCCGGCTCCGGCCGCCAGTCCGCGTCCAGCAGGCCCAGCTCGCACTTCTGGAGCAGGACGCGGCGGGCGGCCCGGTCGACCAGGTCCTGCGGGACCTGCCCGTCCCGTACGGCCGCCACGAGGGCCTCGCCGTAGTACTTCACCGTCGGCAGCTCCACGTCGACGCCGGCCTCCAGGGCCAGCCGGGCCGCCTCCGCGGGGGTGCCCGCCACGCGGTGCAGGGTCTGGAGGAAACCGATGCCGAAGTAGTCGGCGACCACCGTGCCGGTGAACCCCCACTCCTCGCGCAGGAGAGCGGTCAGCAGCTCCGGGTCGGCGGCGGCCGGGACGCCGTCGCGTTCCGTGTAGGCGGCCATCACCGAGCGGGCTCCGCCCTCGCGCAGCGCCATCTCGAACGGCGGCAGCGTCACGTCCGCGAACTCGCGGGTGCCCGCCCGGACGGGCGCCAGGTTGCGGGCGCCCGCCGAGGAGGCGTACCCGGCGAAGTGCTTGAGCGTGGCGACGACACCGGCCGACTCCAGGCCGCGCACATAGGCCGCACCGACCGTGCCCACCAGGTACGGGTCCTCGCCGATCGTCTCCTCGACCCGCCCCCAGCGCAGGTCCCGTACGACGTCCAGGACGGGCGCGAGGCCCTGGTGGACGCCGACGGCGCGCAGGTCGCGGCCGATCTGCCGGGCCATCTCCTCCACCAGCGGCGGGTCGAAGGCGGCGCCCCAGGCGAGCGGGACCGGGTAGGCGGTGGCCCGCCAGGCGGTGAACCCGGCCAGGCACTCCTCGTGCGCGACGGCGGGGATGCCGAAGCGGCCCGCCTCGGTGATCCTGCGCTGGGCCAGGGCCAGGGCGCGGGCGCCGACCGCCGGGTCCACGGGGGCCGTGCCGAAGGAGCGGGTGAGCTGGCCGAGCCCGCGGGTGATCAGTTCGTCCCAGTCGTCGTCGGAGGAGCCGGCGGTCATGTCGTGCTGGTGCGGGGCGACTCCGTCGCCGTCCGTCGCGGCGCCGACCCACACGCCGTACAGCTGGGCGGTCTTCTCCTCGAGGGTCATCCGGGAGAGGAGGTCGTCGACACGGGCGGCGGCGGGCAGGGCGGGGTCACGCCAGGGGGCGGTGGTCATGAAACTCCTGTCAGAGGTCGGTGAGCCACCGGTCGGGGACCGATCGTGCGAATGTTTCGATATACACTTCGAATGTTCCGGGAACCTAAGGCCCGGCGAGGGGTTCGTCAAGAGGTCGTGCGGGGATACGATCGCCGCCATGACACCCTCGGAGCCCGCGCAGACGCGGACGGAAGACCGGCCGACACGGCGTGCGGCGGGGCAGACCGCGACCCTCGCGGAGATCGCCCGGGAGGCCGGTGTCTCGGCACCGACTGTTTCGAAGGTCCTCAACGGCCGTGCCGATGTCGCGCCCGCGACCCGCGCCCGCGTCGAGGAGCTGCTGCGCGCCCACGGCTACCGGCGCCGGCGCGCCGAGGCGACCCGCTCGCCGTTGATCGACCTGGTCTTCCACGAGCTGGAGAGCGCCTGGGCGATGGAGGTCATCCGGGGGGTCGAGAACGTCGCGCGGGACGCCGGGCTGAGCGTCGTGCTGAGCGAGAGCGCGGGGCGGCTCACACCGGGGCGGACCTGGGCCGACCAGGTCGCCGCCCGCCGCCCGCACGGCGTGGTGCTCGTGCTGTCCGGGCTCGACGAGTCCCAGCGCGCGCTGCTGACCAGCCGCTCCATCCCGTTCGTGGTGATGGACCCGGCGGGCGACCCGGGGGCGGACGTGCCCTCGATCGGCGCCACCAACTGGCAGGGCGGGCTCGCCGCCACCCGGCACCTGGTCGAGCTGGGGCACCGGCGGATCGGGGCGATCAGCGGACCCGCGCAGATGATGTGCAGCCGGGCCCGGATCGACGGCTACCGCGCGGCCCTGGAGACGGCGGGGCTGCCGGTCGAGCCGGGGCTGATCATGACCGGCGACTTCCACCACGAGACCGGTTACCGGCTCGGGCGTGAGCTGCTCGCCCGCCCCGACCGGCCCACCGCCGTCTTCGCCGGCAACGACCTCCAGGCCCTCGGCTGCTACGAGGCCGCCCGTGAGCTGGGCCTGCGCATCCCCGAGGACGTCAGCGTGGTCGGCTTCGACGACCTGCCGGTGGCCCGCTGGGTGGGCCCGCCCCTGACGACCGTGCGGCAGCCGCTGACCGAGATGGCCGAGGCGGCCGCCCGGCTGGTGCTGGAGCTGGGGCGCTCGGAGGAGGCACCGGCGGCGACCCGGGTGGAGCTGGCGACCAGTCTGGTGGTGCGGACGAGCACGGCGGCGCCGCCGGTGGCCTGAAGGTGACGTATTGACGGGTGGGGAGGACGCCTCCACACTCCTCCGAAGTCAATCGGTTGCACGACCGAAACTTTCGGAGGCCTGTCATGAGATCCTCCGCACCATCCTTCCGGCGCCGTCTGGCGGCCCTGTGCGCCGGCGCCGCGGCCGTCGGTGCCCTGCTCACCGCCGGTTCCACGACCGCGCACGCGGCCGACGAACCGCTGCGCGACCTCGCCGCCGCCCAGGGCAAGGCCATGGGCACGGCCGTCACCGGCTCCAAGCTCACCGGCACCTACGGTGACATCGCGGGAGGGCAGTTCAACTGGCTCACCCCCGGCAACGCCATGAAGTGGGGCTCGGTCGAGCCGACCCAGGGGACCTTCAACTGGGCCGAGGCCGACCAGATCGTGGACTTCGCCGAGGCCCACGACCAGGAGGTGCGCGGCCACACCCTCGTCTGGCACAGCCAGAACCCGAGCTGGCTGACCAACGGCAGCTGGACGTCCGCCCAGCTCGCCACCCTGCTCCAGAACCACATCACCACCGAGGTCGACCGCTACGAGGGCCGCGTCGCCGCCTGGGACGTCGTCAACGAGCCTTTCAACGAGGACGGCACCTACCGCTCCACCCTCTGGTACAACGGCCTCGGCGCCGGCTACATCGCCGACGCCCTGACCTGGGCGCGGGCCGCCGACCCGGCCGCGAAGCTCTACATCAACGACTACAACGTCGAGGGCGTCAACGCGAAGTCCACCGCCCTGTACGACCTGGTCAAGTCGCTGAAGGAGCAGGGCGTCCCGATCGACGGCGTCGGCCTCCAGGCCCATCTGATCCTCGGCCAGGTGCCGTCCACCCTCCAGCAGAACATCCAGCGCTTCGCCGACCTCGGCGTCGACGTCGCGATCACCGAGCTGGACATCCGGATGACGTTGCCCTCCGACAGCGCCAAGCTCACCCAGCAGGCCGCCGACTACAAGGCTGTCATGAACGCCTGCCTGGCGGTGACCCGGTGCACCGGCGTCACGGTGTGGGGCTTCACCGACTCCGACTCCTGGATCCCGAGCACCTTCCCGGGGCAGGGCGCGGCGACGCCGTACGACGAGAACTTCGCGCCGAAACCGGCGTACTACGCGATCGTCGAGGCGCTCGGAGGCACCGTGACCGAGCCGCCGACGGGCGCGTGCACGGCGGCGTACAGCGTGACCAGCCAGTGGAACACCGGCTTCACGGGGCAGGTGCGGATCGCCTGCTCGGGGGCGGCGCTGTCGTCGTGGAAGGTGGACTGGACGTACGGGGCCGGGCAGCAGATCACGCAGGCGTGGAACGCGAACTGCACCCAGTCGGGGGCGGCGGTCACCTGTTCCAACGCCTCGTACAACGCGACGGTTCCCGACGGCGGTTCGGTGACGTTCGGCTTCAACGCGTCGTGGAGCGGGAGCAATCCGGTGCCCACGGTGACGCTGGGGTGAGCGGGCGCCGGGGGCTCGGGCCGCCCGGGTTCCGGGAAGTCTGAGAGTCTCCGAAGCAATCCCTCACAGTCCGCTCATAATCCAAACTTATGTTCCTCCCGTGACGGGACATGACGCGGACGCACACGGGCACGGACAGCGGGGCCGGCGGTCCAGAACGCTCAGGGCCGTCGGCCTCACCCTCGCGGTCACCCTCGTCCTGGGCGCCGCCGTGGCGGGCTGGGCGTACTGGCACCTCAACGACAACATCACGGGCGTCGACCTCGACACCGCGCTCGGCGACGACCGTCCCGCGCGCGCGGTGACCACCCCGTCCCCGTCCGGCACGGCCTCCGCCGCCCCGCTGCCCACCGGGGCCCTCAACATCCTGGTCCTCGGCTCCGACTCGCGCAGCGGAGCGGAGAACCAGGAGCTCGGCGGCGGCGACAGCACGGGCGCGCGCTCCGACACGGCGATGGTCGTCCACCTCGACGCCGGCCGCACCGGCGCCACCGTCGTCAGCATCCCGCGCGACACCCTCGTCACCCGCCCGTCCTGCCCGCTGGCGTCCGGCGGTTCGACGGCGGAGGCGTACGGCGTGATGTTCAACACCGCCTACGCGGTGGGCGGTCCGGTCTGCGCGGTCAAGACCGTGGAGTCGATGACGAACGTCCGCATGGACCACTTCGTCGAGGTCGGCTTCTCGGGGTTCGCGAAGCTCGTGGACGCGCTCGGCGGTGTGACCGTGACCACCGAGGAGGACATCGACGACGAGGACAGCCACCTGCACCTCGCGGCCGGGACCCACCGTCTCGACGGCACCCGGGCCCTCGCCCTGGCCCGCACCCGGCACGGCGTCGGCGACGGCAGCGACCTCGGCCGCATAGGCCTCCAGCAGACCCTGGTGAAGGCCCTGCTGGAACAGATCTCCGCCACCGACCTGCTCACCAGCCCCACCCGGCTCTACTCCGTCGCCGACGCGGCCACCGACGGACTCACCACCGACACCGGCCTGGACTCCCTCGCCGAGCTGATGGAACTCGCCCAGAGTCTGAAGGGCCTGTCGTCGGCACACGTCACGACCGTCACCCTGCCCGTGGCGACCGCGCCGACGGACCCCAACCGCGTGGTGCCACAGGAACCGGCGGCGACCGCCCTGTGGACATCACTCGACCAGACCTGAAAGCCCGCCCCCCATCCACCCCCGCCCGCGCCGCGATCCCCGCTGCGCTGACCGGCGTGAAGGGACGCGGGGAACTGCGCGACCAGCCACCCCGCCGCCGCGGCCCGCAGCGCACGGAATCACGCACCTCGTGCCCGGTTCCGGCGTCCGCGGCACCGCAGCGCACGGAACCACGCACCCCGTGCCCGGTTCCGGCGTCCCCGGCCCGGGGGCACGTCACCGCCTTCGGCGACCGACCGGCCGGCGCGGTCAGGAGCCGGAACCGCCCCCGGCGGCACCCGCGCCCCCGACCGGCCGCCCGATCAGCATCGTCGGCGCCCCCGCGACCCGCGTCAGGAACACCGTCGCCGCGTTCGGCCCCTGCGGCTTCACCTTCTTCCGCAGTTCCTCCGGCTCCACCGCCGACCCGCGCTTCTTCACCGTCAGGATCCCCACCCCCCGCTCCCGCAGCAGCGCCTTCAGCTTCTTGACGTTGAAGGGCAGCCGGTCGGTGATCTCGTAGGCGGTGGCGTACGGAGTGGGCCGCGCCTCGTCGGCGGTGACGTAGGCGATGGTCGCGTCGATCAGGCCGCCGTCCACCTCCCGGGCCACCTCGGCCACCAGGTGCGCCCGGATGACGGCGCCGTCGGGCTCGTAGAGGAAACGGCCGACGGGGCGGACGCCGGGGTCGGGCAGCCCGGTGCCGAGGAGCGTGCGCGGGCCGGGCAGCAGGGTGGCGCGGACGGCGCCCGGCGTGGTCCCGAACCACAGCACCGCCTCCTTCACGTCCCCGCCGTCCGAGATCCACTCGGCCTCCGCCCCGTCGGGTACCGCCTCGTGCGGGATGCCGGGGGCGACCTTCAGCGCGGCGTGCGGTGCCCGCAGGGCGGCCGAGACGGCCCAGGACAGGGGCGGTGAGTACGCCTCGGGGTCGAAGACGCGCCCACGCCCCCCGCGCCGCGCGGGGTCCACGAACACGGCGTCGTACCCGGCCGTGTCGACGTCCGTGACGTCGGCCTCCCGCACCTCGATCAGATCGCTCAGCCCCAGGGCCGCGGCGTTCTCCCGGGCGACCGCCGCGGTCAGCGGGTCGCGGTCCACGGCGAGGACCCGGATCCCGGCGCGGGCGAGCGCGACGGCGTCGCCGCCGATCCCGCAGCACAGGTCGGCGACGGAGGTGACGCCCAGTTCGCGCAGGCGCCCCGCGCGGTGGGCGGCGACCGGGGCGCGTGTGGACTGCTCGACCCCGTTGGGCGTGAAGAACATCCGCTCGGCGTCCCGCGCCCCGAACTTCGCCACCGCCCGCTGCCGCAGCCGCGCCTGCCCGAGGGCGGCCGAGACGAGTGCGGCGGGGTGGTCGCGGCGCAGCCGGGTGGCGACGGCGAGTTCGTCCGCGGGGGCGGTGTCGCGTACGGCGTCGAGGAGGGCGCGGCCCTCGGGGGTGAGGAGGGGGGCGAGGTCGTTCACCGGCTCATTGTGGGCCAGTCGGTGGACGGTGCGCGTCCGCCCGCGGGGTCGGACGGGGTGTCGGGCGGGGGCGGCGGGCCGGGGCTGCGAGGATCCGGCGCCATGGGATCAGTCGTACAAAACGATAAACAAGACGATAAAGGGGCGGTGCGGCGCATGAGGATCCGGGGCGGCATCGCCGTCCTCGCCCTGACCGCCATCGCCTCGGGCTGCGCTCAGGGCGGCTCGGGCACCGCCGGAAGCCGTCCCGCCGCCGGCCAGGAGGCCGGACAGGCACCGCCGGAGGGCGCCCTGCACGCCTACGCCGACAAGCTGCGCGCCGACCACGCGGCCCGGACCGCCGCGGCGGAGCGCTGGGGCCTGCGCAAGGTCCCCCTGACCGCGCCCGCGCCCCCCGCCCGGAAGCCGCACATCACCACCCGCGACGGCTTCGAGGTCAAGGGCCACGAGGACCTCGGGCTGCCGCCGGTCTTCACCCGCGTCCCCACCAAGGACAAGGTCGTCTTCCTCACCCTCGACGACGGCGCCGAGAAGGACCCGGCGTTCCTGCGCATGATGGCCGAGCTCCGGATCCCGTACACCGCCTTCCTCAGCGACTACCTGGTCAAGGAGGACTACGCCTACTTCGAAAGGATGAAGGCCGCGGGGGTCGGCCTGAACAACCACACCCTCCACCACCTCTACCTGCCGAGCCTGTCGTACAAGCGCCAGAAGCAGGAGATCTGCGGCATGCAGGACGTGATCGAGGAGCACTACGGCGAGCGCCCCGCCCTCTTCCGGCCGCCGTTCGGGAACTACAACCGGGCCACCCTGCGTGCCGCGAAGACCTGCGGCGTGCGGTACGTACCACTCTGGAGCGAGGAGGTCTTCGTCGACCGCTGGGAGTACCGCGAGTGGGACCGCGACCTCCACCCCGGCGACATCGTCCTGAGCCACTTCCGCGGCCGGGACGACTGGAAGGGCACCATGCCCGACATGATCCGCCGGTTCCTGAACAAGGTCACGGAGAAGGGATACGCGGTGGCACGCCTGGAGGACTACCTGTGAGAACGCGGGGGCTGCTGGCCGTACTGCTGATCCTGGCGACCCTGACCGGCTGCGCCCAGTCCGTCGACCCGATCGAACGGCTGGGCAAGAAGGCGGCGGAACGGGTCCGCCCGCACGGCCCGGACGCCGGACCGCCCCACCGCCGCTGGGGCCTGACGGCCCCCCTGGCCCCCGCCCCCACCCGCCCGTCCCGCCCTTCCGGGCCCCTGTCCGGCAGCCCCGGCGGTACGGCCCTCCCGCCGGTCGTCGACCACGTCCCGACCCGCGACAGGGTCGTCTTCCTCACCTACGACGACGGTGCCGAACGCGACCCCCGCTTCGTCGACATGGTCCGCGACCTGCGCCTCCCGGTCACCATGTTCCTCACGGACAGCGTGGTCGGCCCCGGCTACGGGCACTTCGCCCGCCTCCGCGCCGTCGGCGCGGGCCTGCAGAACCACACCCTCGACCACGCCGCCCTGCGCGGCCTGCCGTACACCGGCCAGCGCGCCGAGATCTGCGGCCAGCAGGAGAAGCTCCACGCCCGCTTCGGCGTCCGCCCCCGCCTGTTCCGCCCGCCCTACGGCACGTACGACACCACGACCCTGCGCGCCGCGGCGGACTGCGGCATCACGGCGGTCGTCCTCTGGCGCGCCGCCATGGGCCCCGCCGACCTCACCTACACCCGCGGCACCCACCGCCTCCGTCCCGGCGACATCATCGCCGTGGACCCGGACGAGTCCCTGGGCCCGACCCTGCGCGAGCGCACGACCCGCCTGCTGCGCCGGATCCAGGAACAGGGTCTGACGGTGGCGCGGCTGGAGGACTACGGGTGACGGACTATGTGTGACGGACTACCGGTGACGCCGGGGGAGTTCAGCGGGTCCACACCTGCGCGGCGAGCACCAGCAACACCCCTCCCACCACCGCCTGCGCCGCCCCGGTGACGGGATACCCCTTCCGGTACAGCACGACGGCGCTGCCGAGCGCGGCCACCCCGGCCACGCCGAGGTGGACCAGCAGGGCCGTCGGACGCCCGCTCATCACCAGGATCACGGCGATCAGATACCCGCAGGCGACCTCCACCGGCACCAGAAGCGCCGCCAGGCAGCAGCCGGCGGAGACGGAGGAACGGGGACTCATGGCGGAACGGTACGAGATGCGGCCCGTCCGGCGATCGGCAATCGAGAACGAGGCCCGGTGATCGGCAATCGAGAACGAGGCCCGTTCAGGCCGGCAGCGGGGTCCGGTACCCGTCGGCAGCGGGGTCCGGCACCGGAAGGCCAAGGGGTCCGGCACCGGCCGGCAGCGGCGGTCCGGCACCGGCCGCCGGGGACGCTCACGCCACCGAAAGTCGCGCCGCGCCCCGCCGGATTGGCACTCCGCTTGACCGAGTGCTAATCGCGGTCATAGTCTCAGCTCTGGCACTCCCCCCAGGAGAGTGCCAACAAAGCGACGGGCAGGTCCGGCACCCGCGACGACGGATCGACCTGGTCGCCACCTCAGACAGTTAACCCCGTGAGATCTCCGAAGGGGGAGGTCGGATCGTGACGACCGCCAGCTCCAAGGTTGCCATCAAGCCGCTCGAGGACCGCATCGTGGTCCAGCCGCTCGACGCCGAGCAGACCACGGCCTCTGGCCTGGTCATCCCGGACACCGCGAAGGAGAAGCCCCAGGAGGGCGCCGTCCTCGCCGTGGGCCCGGGCCGCTTCGAGAACGGCGAGCGCCTGCCGCTCGACGTCCAGGTCGGCGACGTCGTCCTGTACAGCAAGTACGGCGGCACCGAGGTGAAGTACAACGGCGAGGAGTACCTCGTCCTCTCGGCTCGCGACGTCCTCGCGATCATCGAGAAGTAGTTCACCCGAGCACATTTGATGCTTGAAGCTGCGCCCCTGGCCCCCGCGACCACTTGAGAAGCCGGGCGCCCGGGGCGCAGTGTCTTTCTCACCCACAGATTTCCGAGAGGGCTCCCGCTGTCATGGCGAAGATCCTGAAGTTCGACGAGGACGCCCGTCGCGCCCTCGAGCGCGGCGTCAACAAGCTGGCCGACACGGTCAAGGTGACGATCGGCCCCAAGGGCCGCAACGTCGTCATCGACAAGAAGTTCGGTGCCCCCACCATCACCAACGACGGTGTCACGATCGCCCGCGAGGTCGAGATCGAGGACCCGTACGAGAACCTCGGCGCGCAGCTGGTGAAGGAGGTGGCGACCAAGACCAACGACATCGCGGGTGACGGTACGACCACCGCCACCGTGCTCGCCCAGGCGCTGGTGCGCGAGGGCCTGAAGAACGTCGCCGCCGGCGCCTCCCCCGCGCTGCTGAAGAAGGGCATCGACGCCGCGGTCAAGGCCGTCTCCGACGACCTGCTCGCCTCGGCCCGCCCGATCGACGAGAAGTCCGACATCGCCGCCGTGGCCGCGCTGTCCGCCCAGGACCAGCAGGTCGGCGAGCTCATCGCCGAGGCCATGGACAAGGTCGGCAAGGACGGTGTCATCACCGTCGAGGAGTCCAACACCTTCGGTCTGGAGCTGGACTTCACCGAGGGCATGGCCTTCGACAAGGGCTACCTGTCGCCGTACTTCGTGACGGACCAGGAGCGCATGGAGGCCGTCCTGGAGGACCCGTACATCCTCATCAACCAGGGCAAGATCTCCTCCATCGCCGACCTGCTGCCGCTGCTGGAGAAGGTCATCCAGACCAACTCCTCCCGGCCGCTGCTGATCATCGCGGAGGACGTCGAGGGCGAGGCCCTGTCGACCCTGGTCGTGAACAAGATCCGCGGCACCTTCAACGCGGTCGCGGTCAAGGCCCCGGGCTTCGGTGACCGCCGCAAGGCGATGCTGCAGGACCTGGCGGTCCTCACCGGCGCCACCGTCATCTCCGAGGAGGTCGGCCTCAAGCTCGACCAGGTCGGCGTCGACGTGCTCGGCTCCGCCCGCCGCGTCACCGTCACCAAGGACGACACCACGGTCGTCGACGGTGCCGGCAACGCCGAGGACGTCACGGGCCGCGTCGCCCAGATCAAGGCCGAGATCGAGAACACGGACTCCGACTGGGACCGCGAGAAGCTCCAGGAGCGCCTCGCGAAGCTGGCCGGCGGCGTGTGCGTGATCAAGGTCGGCGCCGCCACCGAGGTGGAGCTGAAGGAGAAGAAGCACCGTCTGGAGGACGCCATCTCCGCGACCCGTGCCGCGGTCGAGGAGGGCATCGTCTCCGGTGGTGGCTCCGCGCTGGTCCACGCCGTCAAGGTCCTCGAGGGCAACCTCGACAAGACCGGCGACGAGGCCACCGGCGTCTCCGTCGTCCGCCGCGCCGCCGTCGAGCCGCTGCGCTGGATCGCCGAGAACGCCGGCCTCGAGGGCTACGTCATCGTCTCCAAGGTCGCCGAGCTGGAGAAGGGCAACGGCTACAACGCCGCCACCGGCGAGTACGGCGACCTGGTCAAGGCCGGCGTCATCGACCCGGTCAAGGTCACCCGCTCCGCCCTGGAGAACGCCGCCTCCATCGCCTCCCTCCTCCTCACGACCGAGACCCTGGTCGTCGAGAAGAAGGAAGAGGAAGAGCCGGCCGCCGCGGGCCACGGCCACGGCCACTCCCACTGACACACGTCAGCACTGACACACGTCAGCACTGACACACGTCAGCACCGAGGCCCGGCGTCCCTTTCGAGGGCGCCGGGCCTTCGCGTCGCCGCCACGCACTCGGCTCCGGGCGCAACCGGCCGAGCACCTTGCTCAGCCGGCCGGGCGACGCGGACGAGGGCCCCGTACCCGGTCAGTCGGGTACGGAGCCCCGGTGGAACCTCGCGGGCTACCGCCCGAGTACCCCCAACTGCTCCAGCAGACCCGCCCGGTCGTACTGCCACCACGCCTCGCAGATCATCCCGCCCCGGAAGCGGTGCCAGGTCATGCCGGTCATGGCGACCTCCTGCCCGGTGGCCGGGATGCCCAGGAAGTCGCCCTTGTGGCGGCCGGTGAACGTCCAGCGCGTGCACACCGTGTCGTCCTCGGCCGTCTGGCCGTCGACCCGCATCGAGAAGTCGAAGGCCCGCCGCCAGCCGAGGACCTCCTCGCGCGCCGCCCGCAGCCCGGTGTCCTGCGGATTGGCGGGGTCGTGATCGACGTAGTCGTCCGTGAGCCGCTCCAGCAGGCGGTCGACGGGGGTCCGGCCGAGGTCCTCGAAGTACTCCCGCGCGACCTTCCGGTTGAGCTGCTCGTCCCGCACCACCTCGAGATCGGTGAAGGTGGGCATCTCGTCGCACAGGGCCACCATGTCCTGGAAGATCCGGTCGGTCTCCGGGAGGTTCGAGTTCCGCATCGCCTCCTCGTACGACGGGAACTCCACGATCTCGATGAGGTGCGACGCGTCCGAGCGGTCCTTGGCGACCAGCGCGTGCGTCGCGGTCCGCTTCCCCTTGGTCTGCTCGACCCATGTGTCCAGCAGCCGGTTCATCTCGTCGAACCGGCTCGTCCTGCAGTCGATGAGCTGTACGAACGTCATGACGCCGCCTCCGGCCCCCCTGGGTCCGGTTGTGTCACGCCCATTTTCCCACCGGAGCGCCGACGTCACCCGGCCGCCACCGGCGGCCGGCCCCGCTCCCTACTGGGGGCCGTACTTGCGCCCGGTCCGCGAGCTGACCCCGCCGAGCAGGCCCCTCGGGACCACCTTCACCAAGCCCATCAGCGCCTTGTACCGCGGGTCCGGGATCGACACCGACTTGCCGCGCGCCAGGTCGTGCAGCGCCGCCGTCACCAGCTTGTCCGCGTCCAGCCACATCCAGTTCGGGATGTTGTCCGTCCCCATCCCGGCGCGCTCGTGGAACTCGGTCCGTACGAAGCCCGGGCACAGCGCCATGAGCCGCACCCCGCTGCCGGCCAGGTCCTTGGCGGCACCCTGCGTGAACTGCACGACCCACGCCTTGGACGCGCCGTACGTGCCGCGGGGGAGGAAGGCGGCCACCGAGGCGACGTTGACGACGCCCCCGCGCCCGCGCTCCCGCATCGCCGTGGTCGCCGCCGAGGTCAGCCGCAGCACCGCCTCGCAGTGCACCTTGAGCATCCTCAGCTCGTCGGCCATCGGTACGTCGAGATAGCGGCCCTTGTTGCCGAAGCCCGCGTTGTTGACGAGCAGGTCGACGGGGTTCCTGCGGTCGCCGAGCCGGTCGGCCACCACCTCGATGCCCTTGTCCTCGGCCAGGTCGGCGGTGAGTACCTCCGCCTCGATGCCGTGCCGGTCGTGCAACTCGGTCGCCTGCTCGCGCAGCCGCCCGGTGTCCCGGGCGACGAGCACGAGGTCGTGCCCGTCCGCCGCCAGCCGTCGCGCGAACGCGGCGCCGATGCCCGCGGTCGAACCTGTGATCAGAGCCGTTGTCATGGCAGAAGGGTAGTGACCCGGACCGGCACACTCCGCTCTCTGCACGGCGCCTCCCGAAGGTGAAGGCCCCGTGCGCACGCCCCCTGCCGGCGCCCCGTGCGCGCGCCCCGGCGGCGGGCCCGTGCGCGCCGGTGACACCCGCGCCCCATCCCCGACGACATCCGCGCCCCGTCCCCGACGACACTCGCGCCCCTTCCCCGGTGAAGCCCGTGCGTCCACCGGGTGACGCCCGCGCGCAGGCCGGGTGACGCCCACGGGTACGCCCGGTGGCGACGGCACGTACGCCGGGCCGCGGCGGCATGTACTCCGCGTGGCGGCGGCATGTGCTCCGGGTGGCGCCCGCACCCGGACCCGGTGACGTCCGCGCGCAGACCGGGTGACGTTACGGGTACGCCCGGTGACTACGGCGCGTCCGTCGGGCCGCGGCGACATGTACTCCGGGTGGCGCTCGCACCCGGACCCGGTGGCGACGGCACGCAGGCCGGGTGACGCCCACGGGTACGCCCGGTGGCGACGGCACGCAGGGCAGGTGGCGCCCGCGGGTACGCCCGGTGGCGACGGCACGCAGGGCAGGTGGCGCCCCCGCGCACGTCCGGTGGCGACGGCTCAGGCGCCGTGTTCGGCGACGTACTTCCGGGCCGCCGTCAGCGTCTCGGAGTGCAGGGCCTCGCCCGCGGCCAGCAGGCGCGGCAGCAGTTCCCGGTGCGTGGTGACGGCCTGGAACTGCATGCGGGCCGTCACCGCGTGCTCCGGCAGGTGGACGATCTCGACGGCGTCCCCCGCGCGGATCTCGCCCGGCACGATCACCCGCAGGTACGCCCCCGTCGCGGCCTTCTGCGTGAACCGCTTCACCCAGCCCCGCTCACCCATGTGCCGCTGGAAGGTGAGGCAGGGAATGCGCCCGGAGGTCACCTCCAGCACCACCTCGGAGCCGACGCGCCAGCGCTCGCCGATCCTCGCGCCGGAGACGTCCAGACCGGTGAGGGTGAGGTTCTCGCCGAACGCGCCGTTTGCCAGGGTGCGCCCCAGCTCGCGCTCCCAGTCGTCGAGGTCCTCGCGGGCGACGGCGTACACCGCCTGGTCGTCCCCGCCGTGATGTTGCCAGTTGCACACCGCGTCCCCCGCGAGCCCGCTGCCCGCCGCACCGTTCGGCCCGGGCGCCGCCACCCGCACCGGCCCCTCCACCGGCCGCTTGTCGATGCCGGTGACGCCCCCCGCGTGATCCGTGGACGTCACGCGCGCCGGCGGGCACAGATTCACGGACAGAAGCCTCATGGCCGCACGGTAAGCGAGCCACCGTCAAAGTGTCGACGCGTTATCCACCGCGATACCCAAGGCACCCTTATGCGTGCGGGTATCCTGAAAGGGTGATCGAGGCCCGTCACCTCCGTGTGCTGCGCGCCGTGGCCGCCACCGGCTCCTTCTCCGCGGCGGGACGCGAGCTGGGCTGCACACAGCCCGCCGTCAGCCAGCAGATGAAGGCCCTGGAGGCGTCCGTCGGCACGCCCCTGCTGGTGCGCAGGGGCCGCGAAATGCGTCTGACCCAGGCCGGTCAGGCTCTCGTACGGCACGCCGCCGGCATCCTCGCGGGGCTCACCGCCGCCGAGGAGGAGGTCGCCGCCATCGCCGGACTGCGGGCCGGCCGGGTCCGTCTCGTCTCCTTCCCCAGCGGCAGCTCCACCCTCGTCCCGACCGCCCTCGCCGCCCTGCGCGCCGCGCACCCCGGCACCCGCGTCTCCCTGGAGGAAGCCGAGCCGCCCGAGTCCGTCGACAAGCTGCGCGCCGGCGACTGCGACGTCGCCCTCGCCTTCCGCTACGAGGACGCGCCGGGCGCCGAGGAGTGGGCGGACCTGGTCGTCCGCCCGCTGCTGACGGACCGGCTCGTCGCCCTCCTCCCGGAACGCCACCGGCTCGCCGACGCCGGGTCCCTCGACATCGGCGAACTCGCCGGGGAGCCGTGGATCGCCGGCTGCCCGCGCTGCCGGGGCCAGCTGGTGGAGGTCTGCGAGGGGGCCGGCTTCACTCCCCGTATCGACTTCGCCACGGACGACTACCCGGCGGTGGCCGGTCTGGTGGGCGCGGGCCTCGGCGTCGCCGTCCTGCCACAGCTCGCGATCGAGTCCGTACGGCCCCGTGGGGCGCGCGCGGTGACGCTGGAACCGGTGGTACGGCGGGAGATCGTCGCCCTCACGCTCCCCGATCTGGCGCAGGTGCCGGCGGTGGCGGCGACGCTGGAGCAGTTGGGCCGGGCGGCCGCGCGGGGACAGGGGCGGTAGCGGTCTCGGAGCGATAGCGGTCTCGGGGCGGTAGCGGTCTCGGGGCGGTAGCGGTCACAGGGACGGGCGGCGGTCACAGGGCGGGGCGGTGGTCAGGAAGACGCGAGAGGCCCCCCATGGCCCCCAGGCGCGGAGGCGAACTTAGGCGCGGGAGCGGTCTCGGGTGCCGCCGGCGGCGGTGGGACAACGGATGCAGGCACGCGTGGACCCAGCCCCCCGACGCGTGCAGAAACGTTCCTTCAGCTGTTCTGGGCGGTGTCACCACCCGTCGACGCCGACACCAGGCGGTGGCGCGCCCGGCCCATGAGCTCCTCGCGTTCGTCCTCGGTCAGCCCGCCCCACACGCCGTACGGCTCTCTCACCGCCAGGGCGTGTGCCGCGCACTGGGCGCGGACCGGGCACCTCATGCAGACCTCCTTGGCCGAGTTCTCGCGAGCGCTCCGCGCCGCCCCGCGTTCGCCCTCCGGATGGAAGAAGAGCGAACTGTCCACCCCGCGGCAGGCAGCCAGGAGCTGCCAGTCCCACAGGTCCGCGTTCGGTCCGGGAAGGCGGGAGAAATCTGCCATTGTGTGACCCCTTGTAGCCGTTTCGAGCGGATACGGTGCCCACGACCGTACAACTACGATCTAAGGAGATGAAAATATGACTCATTGCGAATCTAGCCTCAGACACCAGTAAATGGGAAGAAATAGGGCTAAACGGGGCATCGGTTGTGATGAAAGCTTGAGGGTCCGCGCGGCTGCCTCCGCCGTGTCCGCCCCCTCACGTAGAGTGCCGAAGAATGCACGCAGCCCCGTAACTCTTTCGAGTGACCGTCGTTGAGAGTGCGGAGGCGGTTGAAAACCCCAACGCTCGGGCAGGCGTCCGAGACGGTCGACCGCACAGGTGACGATTCGTACCAGCCTGGAGGCACAAGGTGACGCGCATCAGCTGCGGAGGGCGGCCATGACTTCCGTCCTCGTCTGCGACGACTCCCCGCTTGCCCGAGAGGCGCTCCGCCGCGCGGTCGCGACCGTGCCCGGCGTCGAGCGCGTGACGACGGCGGCCAACGGCGAGGAAGTCCTCCGCCGCTGGGGCGCCGACCGCTCGGACCTGATTCTGATGGACGTGCGCATGCCCGGACTGGGAGGCGTGGAGACCGTACGTCGGCTGCTGTCCGCCGACCCCGGCGCGCGCATCATCATGCTGACCGTCGCCGAGGACCTCGACGGCGTCGCGCTCGCGGTCGCCGCCGGTGCCCGCGGCTACCTGCACAAGGACGCCTCGCGCGCCGAACTGCGCGCGACCGTCACCCAAGCCCTCGCCGACCCGACCTGGCGGCTCGCCCCGCGCCGGCTGCGCTCCGCCGAGATGGGTGCCGCGCCCACGCTCACGGCGCGTGAGATCCAGGTCCTGGAGGGCATGAGCCACGGCCGCTCCAACGCCGAGATCGGCCGCGAGCTGTTCCTCTCCGAGGACACCGTCAAGACCCACGCCCGCCGGCTGTTCAAGAAGCTCGGTGCCTCCGACCGCGCGCACGCCGTGGCGCTCGGCTTCCGCTGGGGACTGGTCCGCTGACCCGGCCGGCCCCCTCCGGAGCCGGCCGGTGCCGCCGCCGACGACGGGCGTGGGGCACCGTCGATGCCTCCGCGCGACCCTGTTCGACGCGAACCTGTTCGAGCGGAGGGGGCGCGCAGAGACGGACGGGTCCGGGGCGACCGTAGTGACCGGGACGACTTCCGTGGCCAGGGCGGCCGGAGCGGGCTGGGCGGCCAGGGCGACTGAAGCGACGGCACGACGGGCGCGCTCCACCTCCCCGGCACCCCCCACCGCACCGGCCCGGGCGCTGCCCCCATGGCCATGCGCCGCCGACGCGGGCGGCGGGACCCAGGACGCGTCCCGCCGACCGTGTGCCCGCGCCGTCGACACCGCCCGTGGCGCTTCCGTTCACCGCGCTCCCGCAGACCGCGCTCCCGCAGGCCGCACTTCCGTACGCCGCACTTCCGTACGCCGCGCTTTCGGCCGCCGCGCTTTCGGCCGCGGCGCTTCCGGTCGCCGGACTTCCGTACGCGGCGCCTCCGGTCGCGGCGCGCGGGACACCCTCGCCCGTCGGACGGCGGCCGATCCGTCACACGGACCGGCGGCGGAGGGTCGGGCGCGGGGGCCGGCGGCGGAGGGTCGGGCGCGGGGGCCGGTGGTGGAGGGTCGGGCGCGGGGGCCGGTGGTGGAGCTTCGGGCGCGCGGACCGGCGGCGGAGGATCAGGCGCCCGGACCGGCGGGAGAACCGGTACGCGGAGCGGCGGACAGGCTGGTGGACGGGCGTCGCACAGCGCTTCGCCGGGTGCCCGCTGCTCGTTTCGCCGCGGATGCCGCATCCTTGAGGTGTGGAGTTCCTCGGGGACGAGTCGGTCGAGCGGAAGGGGAGGGCGCAAGGGATGAGTTCCGGCGCACCTGCTCATAACGCTTCGGTGCACAACGACGGACGTGGTGCCGCGGACCGTAAGGCCGCAGGGCACCATGGACCGATGCGCGATGACGAGGCGGTCCGTGCCCAAGGGGCGATCGGCGCTCTCGTGCATCGCGCCGTCGACGGAGACGAGCAGGCAACCCACGACCTGCTCGCCCACGTCCACCCCCTGGCGCTGCGCTACTGCCGCACCCGGCTGTCCCGGCTGCCCGGCGACGCGCGCCACTTCGTGGAGGACCTCGCCCAGGAGGTCTGCGTGGCCGTCCTGCTGGCCCTGCCGCGCTACAAGGACACCGGCCGTCCCTTCGAGGCCTTCGTCTTCGCCATCGCCGCCCACAAGGTCGCCGACCTCCAGCGCGCGGCGATGCGCCACCCCGGCTCGACGGCGGTCCCGTCCGACGAGATGCCCGAGCGGCCGGACGACTCCCTGGGGCCGGAAGAGCGGGCCCTGCTCAGCAGCGACGCCGAATGGGCCAAGAAACTGCTGGCCAACCTGCCGGAGAACCAGCGGGAGCTGCTCCTGCTGCGCATCGCGGTGGGCCTCACGGCCGAGGAGACCGGTCAGATGTTGGGAATGTCACCCGGGGCCGTCCGGGTGGCCCAGCACCGCGCGCTGAGCAGACTGCGGGCGCTCGCGGAGCAGTAGTCCCCCGGCCGAGGGCACAGCAGAACTCCCCTGGCCAGGGGCGCCTCGGAACACCAGGCGCCACGAGGGCGTCGTACGAACATACGAAGCTCGGGGTCGTCGTAGGCCGTGGAATCGTGGAATGCGGGAGGTGCGCTTCCCGTTAGCATGGACATCCGCACCGAGCAAGGCCATTTGGGGAAGGTGTCATGACTGCCAACGTCGACGGAGTGCCCGACAAATTCGCGACCCTCGGGCTGACCTACGACGACGTGCTGCTGCTGCCGGGCCCGTCGGACATGGCTCCCGACGAGATCGACACCGCCTCGTACGTCTCCAAGAACGTGCGGGTCAACATCCCGCTCCTGTCCGCCGCCATGGACAAGGTCACCGAGTCGCGCATGGCGATCGCGATGGCCCGCCAGGGTGGCGTCGGTGTTCTGCACCGCAACCTCTCCATCGAGGACCAGGCCAACCAGGTCGACCTCGTCAAGCGCTCCGAGTCCGGCATGGTGGCCAACCCGATCACCATCCACCCGGACGCCACGCTCGCCGAGGCCGACGCGCTGTGCGCCAAGTTCCGCATCAGCGGCGTCCCCGTCACCGACGGCGCCGGCAAGCTCCTCGGCATCGTCACCAACCGCGACATGGCCTTCGAGAACGACCGCACGCGCCGGGTGCGCGAGGTCATGACGCCGATGCCGCTGGTCACCGGCAAGGTCGGCATCTCCGGCACGGACGCCATGGAGCTGCTGCGCAAGCACAAGATCGAGAAGCTTCCGCTGGTCGACGACGAGGGCGTCCTCAAGGGTCTGATCACGGTCAAGGACTTCGTCAAGGCCGAGAAGTACCCGCGCGCCGCCAAGGACGCCGAGGGCCGCCTCCTGGTCGGTGCCGCGGTCGGCGTGGCCGGTGACGCCTTCGAACGCGCCCAGGCGCTGATCGAGGCGGGCGTCGACTTCATCGTCGTCGACACCGCGCACGGCCACTCCCGCCTGGTCGGCGACATGATCGCCAAGATCAAGTCGAACTCCTCCGGCGTCGACGTCATCGGCGGCAACATCGCCACCCGTGACGGCGCCAAGGCCCTCGTCGACGCGGGCGCCGACGGCATCAAGGTCGGCGTCGGCCCCGGCTCCATCTGTACGACCCGGGTGGTCGCCGGCATCGGCGTCCCCCAGGTCACCGCCATCTACGAGGCCTCGCTCGCCGCCAAGGAGGCCGGCATCCCGGTCATCGGCGACGGCGGCCTCCAGTACTCCGGTGACATCGCCAAGGCCCTCGTCGCGGGCGCCGACACCGTGATGCTGGGCTCGCTCCTCGCGGGCTGCGAGGAGTCCCCCGGCGAGCTGCTCTTCATCAACGGCAAGCAGTTCAAGTCGTACCGCGGCATGGGCTCCCTCGGCGCCATGCAGACCCGCGGCGACCGCCGCTCGTTCTCCAAGGACCGCTACTTCCAGGAGGGCGTCGCCTCCGACGAGCAGCTGATCCCCGAGGGCATCGAGGGTCAGGTGCCCTACCGTGGCCCGCTGTCCTCCGTCGTCCACCAGCTGGTCGGCGGCCTGCGCCAGTCGATGTTCTACGTCGGCGGCCGGACCGTGCCGGACCTCCAGGCGAACGGCCGGTTCGTCCGGATCACCTCGGCGGGTCTGAAGGAGAGCCACCCGCACGACATCCAGATGACGGTCGAGGCGCCGAACTACAGCGCCAAGAGGTGACCGAAGTGGCCCCCACGCGCGCGTGAGGACCGCACAGGGGCGGCTCCGGAACTCCGGGGCCGCCCTTGTCGTACCCGTCGGCGATACTGGACAACGCTGAAACGCATCAGGGAAAGGCCACAGACGTGACTGAGATCGAGATCGGGCGCGGCAAGCGCGGCCGCCGGGCGTACGCCTTCGACGACATCGCCGTCGTCCCCAGCCGCCGTACGCGGGACCCGAAGGAGGTCTCGATCGCCTGGCAGATCGACGCCTACCGCTTCGAGCTGCCGTTCCTGGCCGCTCCCATGGACTCGGTCGTCTCCCCGGCCACCGCGATCCGCATCGGTGAGCTCGGCGGCCTCGGCGTGCTGAACCTCGAAGGCCTGTGGACGCGGTACGAGGACCCGCAGCCGCTGCTGGACGAGATCGTCGGACTGGACGCGGAGACCGCGACGCGCCGGCTCCAGGAGATCTACGCCGCTCCCATCCAGGAGGAGCTGATCGGCCGGCGTATCAAGGAGGTGCGCGACTCGGGCGTGGTCACCGCGGCCGCGCTGTCCCCGCAGCGCACGGCGCAGTTCTCCAAGGCGGTCGTGGACGCCGGCGTGGACATCTTCGTCATCCGCGGCACGACCGTGTCGGCGGAGCACGTGTCGGGGGCGCACGAGCCGCTGAACCTGAAGCAGTTCATCTACGAGCTCGACGTCCCGGTGATCGTCGGCGGCTGCGCCACCTACACGGCGGCCCTGCACCTCATGCGCACCGGCGCGGCCGGTGTCCTCGTCGGGTTCGGCGGCGGCGCCGCGCACACCACGCGCAACGTCCTCGGCATCCAGGTGCCCATGGCCACGGCCGTGGCGGACGTGGCGGCCGCCCGCCGCGACTACAT
This sequence comes from Streptomyces sp. NPDC088812, assembly GCF_044750285.1. Lineage (NCBI taxonomy): Bacteria > Bacillati > Actinomycetota > Actinomycetes > Kitasatosporales > Streptomycetaceae > Streptomyces > Streptomyces sp. NPDC088812. Next base: position 336,257 of record NZ_JBIVJP010000006.1, read on the forward strand.
GGACGAGTCCGGCGGCCGGTACGTGCACGTGATCGCGGACGGTGGCGTCGGCTGGTCCGGCGACCTGCCCAAGGCGATCGCCTGTGGCGCGGACGCGGTGATGATGGGCTCCCCGCTCGCCCGCGCGACCGACGCGCCGGGCCGCGGCCACCACTGGGGCATGGAGGCCGTCAACGAGGAACTGCCGCGCGGCAAGAAGGTCGACCTCGGCACGGTCGGCACCGTCGAGGAGGTCCTCACCGGCCCCTCGTCGTGTGTACGGGGGCGGGACGGGGCCGGGGGCGCGTGGTGTGGCGTGGGGGCGCGCGGTTGCCTTCGGCGGTGGAATCGGCTGGTCAGGGGGTCGCGGACGGTAGCGTCCTGGTCGGCGCCCCAGTTGTGTGGGGTGCCCCCTTCCAAGGACATGGTCCGGACCCCGCCCTCGGGGCCCGGCCCGATTCCGTACGTGTCGTCCACCGGGCCACTGGGCGGCGTCGTGGAAGGGGGCGCCCATGGGACGCCACCGCAAGCCCACCCGCTGGGACCGACTCCGTCTGTGGACGGTGAAGTGCCGGAGGAGGTGGATCTTGCGCATCTTCGGATGGTGAGCGGCCGCCCCCACACCAACTAGGGGCGGACACTCCGTGATCCATCCAGGAGCCTGCCGCAGTGGCCCCTGCGGTGGGCTCCACCTGTTTTCGGATGGTGAGCGGCCGCCCCCAAACACAGTAGGGGCGGACGCTCCGTGATCCATCCAGGAGCCTGCCGCAGTGGCCGCTGCGGTGGGCTCCACCCGCTTCGTACGGTACCGGCGTGCCCCGGCCCACGCCACCGACCCCGGAGTCAGCCGACGTCCCGCGCGCCCCGCTTCACAACCGGTGCGCCGCCCCCGTGGGCGTCGCCCCCCGCGTGTCCAGCAGCAGCTGGGCCTTCACCGACAGGCCCTGGAGGTCGTAGGTGCGGTGCTGCTGGAGCAGGATCGTGAGGTCGGCGTCGGCGGCGGCCTCGTAGAGGGATTCGGCGCGGGGGACCGGGCGGTCCAGGACGCTCCAGGACGGTACGTGGGGGTCGTGGTAGCTGACCGCGGCGCCGAGCTCCGTGAGGCGGAGCGCGATCTCGCGCGCGGGGGTGCCCTGGAGGTCGGCGAGGTCGGGCTTGTAGGTGACGCCGAGGAGGAGGATCCGGGCGCCGCGGGCGGACTTGCCGTGCTCGTTGAGGAGGGCGGCGGCGCGCTGGACGACGTAGCGGGGCATGCGGTTGTTGACCTGCTGGGCGAGTTCGACCATGCGCAGGGTGCGGCCGTCGGGGTGGCCGGTGCGGTCGAGGGGGACGGAGTGGCCGCCGACGCCCGGGCCGGGGCGGAAGGCCTGGAAGCCGAAGGGCTTGGTCTCGGCGCAGCGGATGACGTCCCACAGGTCGACGCCCAGGTCGTGACAGAGGACGGCCATCTCGTTGACGAGGGCCATGTTGACGTGGCGGAAGTTGGTCTCCAGCAGGTGCACGGTCTCGGCCTCCCGCAGGCCGCGCGCGCGGACCACCTTGTCCGTGAGGCGGCCGTAGAAGGCGGCGGCGGACTCGGTGCAGGCGGGGGTGAGGCCGCCGATGACCTTCGGTGTGGTGGCGGGGGTGAAGTCGCGGCTGCCGGGGGCGACCCGGCTGGGGGAGTACGCCAGGTGGAAGTCACGTCCGGCGCGCAGGCCGGACGTGACTTCCAGGAGCGGGCGCAGGAATTCCTCCGTGGTCCCGGGGTACACGGCCGACTCCAGGATCACGGTGGTGTGCGGACGCAGGTGCCCGGCGAGGGTGCGGGCGGCCGCCTCCACCTGGCTCAGGTCGAGTCCGCCGTCCGCGTCGCGGGGGGTGGGCGCGCAGATGACGGCGGTGCGCACCCGGCCCAGCTCGGCGGGGTTGCTGGCGGGCCGGAAACCCCCCGAGAGCATCCGGCGCAGTTCGGCGGGGCTGAGCGAGCCCGCCTCGGGGCCGGTGCGGTAGCCGAGCGTGGGGATGCCGGCGGCCACGGCGGCCTGGGCCAGGGGCAGGCCGAGCGGTCCGAGTCCGATGACGGCGAGATCTGCGGGCATGGCGTGGGCGTCCTTCCCAATAACCGAAGCGGGACAGGCGCGCAAGCCCTGTGGACAGGACAGGCGAGCTCAATGTCACACTAGGAGTAAATATGACCGTTATGCGGGATTGACCGGCTGTGTTGATCCATCGAGTTGTCCCGCGCGCCCGCACGGGTTCCCCGAGTGTTGTCCACAGGCTGGGGGCGAGTGGTGGCTGGAGTGGCGCAACACGGTCAGAATTTGGGCAGGGGGGTACGGACCGGGCCTCGCCCTGAGCGGTGCGGCCGACGTGACCGACAGTGGGAGGCAGCGGTGAGGACAGCGGCACTGGGGCCGGTACAGCGAGCCGAGTCACTGGCGGCCATGGCCGAGCGTGAACTGGACGTCCTGGTCGTCGGAGGCGGCGTGGTCGGTGCGGGCACCGCGCTGGACGCCGTCACGCGCGGCCTGTCCACGGGCCTCGTCGAAGCCCGCGACTGGGCATCGGGCACGTCGAGCCGGTCCAGCAAACTGATACACGGCGGCCTGCGCTACCTGGAGATGCTCGATTTCGCCCTCGTCCGCGAGGCGCTGAAGGAGCGCGGCCTGCTGCTGGAGCGGCTGGCCCCGCACCTGGTCAAGCCGGTTCCCTTCCTGTACCCGCTCCAGCACAAGGGCTGGGAGCGCCTGTACGCCGGGTCGGGCGTCGCGCTCTACGACGCGATGTCCCTGGCCCGAGGCCACGGCCGAGGCCTGCCCGCGCACCGTCACCTGACCCGGGGTCACGCCCTGCGCGTCGCCCCGGCCCTGAAGAGGGACGCGCTGGTCGGCGCGTTGCAGTACTACGACGCCCAGATGGACGACGCCCGCTTCGTCGCCGTGCTGGTGCGCACGGCGGCGGCGTACGGCGCGAAGGCGGCCAACCGCGCGCGGGTGACGGGTTTCCTGCGCGAGGGCGAACGGGTCGTGGGGGCCCGGGTGCGGGACGTCGAAGGCGGCGGGGAGTACGAGATCCGCGCCCGGCAGGTCGTCAACGCCACGGGCGTGTGGACCGACGACACCCAGGCGATGGTGGGGGAGCGGGGGCAGTTCCACGTCCGCGCCTCCAAGGGCATCCACCTCGTCGTGCCCAAGGACCGCATCCACTCCTCGACCGGGCTGATCCTGCGCACCGAGAAGTCCGTGCTGTTCGTCATCCCCTGGGGGCGGCACTGGATCATCGGCACCACCGACACCGACTGGGACCTCGACAAGGCCCACCCGGCCGCCTCCAGCGCGGACATCGACTACCTGCTGGAGCACGTGAACTCCGTCCTCGCGGTGCCGCTCACCCGTGATGACGTCGAGGGCGTCTACGCCGGTCTGCGGCCGCTGCTCGCGGGCGAGTCGGACGCCACCAGCAAGCTGTCCCGCGAGCACACCGTCGCCCACCCGGTGCCGGGGCTCGTCGTCGTGGCCGGCGGCAAGTACACGACGTACCGGGTGATGGCCAAGGACGCCGTCGACGAGGCCGTGCACGGACTCGACCTGCGCGTCGCCGAATGCGTCACCGAGGACGTGCCGCTGCTGGGCGCGGAGGGCTACCGGGCGCTGTGGAACGCGCGGGCGCGCATCGCCGAGCGGACCGGCCTGCACGTGGTGCGGGTCGAGCATCTGCTGAACCGGTACGGCACGCTGGCGGAGGAACTCCTCGACCTCATCGCCGGGGACCCCTCCCTGGGGGATCCGCTCCAGGCCGCCGACGACTACCTGCGCGCCGAGATCGTCTACGCCGCCTCGCACGAAGGGGCGCGGCACCTGGACGACGTGCTCACCCGGCGCACCCGGATCTCCATCGAGACCTTCGACCGGGGCACGCTCAGCGCCCGTGAGACGGCCGGACTGATGGCGCCGGTCCTCGGCTGGGACAAGGACCAGATCGAGCGCGAGGTCCGGCACTACGAGAAGCGGGTGGAGGCCGAACGGGAGTCGCAGCGGCAGCCCGACGACCTGACGGCGGACGCGGCGCGGCTGGGGGCGCCGGACATCGTGCCGTTGTAGGCATCGGGCCGGTCAGGGGGCGCCCGGTCCGACCGGACCTGACCAGGCCTCCCTGGCCTGGTCAGGGGTGATCACGCCTGGTCGGGCGAGGTCCGGCCTGACCAGGCCTCCCTGACCAGGCCTCGCTGACCAGGTCTCCCTGACCAGGCCTCCCTGGCCGGATCCCCTGCCGGGCCCCTGGGTGCGGACCCGTCCGGCCGTTTCACCCGAACGGGTGTCGCGGGTCGGGATCCTTGTTCGGAACCGGCTCGTTCTATGAGGTGCGAGGGCAGAACTCGGCGGCGAGCAGGGCCGGTTCGAGGTCGGGGTCCGCCAGCGCCGTCGTGTTCACGCGGAAGGTGAGGACATGCCGGCCGTCGACGGTGGCCGCGGTGCGCACGTAGCTGCCGGATATGCGGCCGTTGTGCCCCCACACGGTCACGCCGCACGGAAGCGTCGCGGGGAACAGGCCCATGCCGTACGAGCCGTGTGCGGTGCGGGTGTCGAGCATCTCGCGCAGCCAGCGCGGAGTGAGCAGGTCGCCGCCCAGCAGGGCCGCGTAGAAGCGGTCCAGGTCGGTGAGGGTCGTCACCAGCTCGCCCGCGGCTCCGGCCGTCCGCGGGTCGAGTTCGGTGACGTCGGCCCCGTCCGTGTCGTAGGCGCGGCCGTGCGGGGAGGGCAGTGAGGTGCGGGAACCGGGGAAGGAGGTGCCGTCGAGATCCAGCGGGCCGATGATGCGCCGCTCGGCCTCCGCGGCGTACGAACGGCCGGTGACCTGTTCGACGACCAGGCCGAGCAGGACGTAGTTGGTGTTGGAGTAGGCGAAGCGGCCGCGGTCGGCCGGAGGGTGGGTGAGCGCGATACGGACGGCTTGGACAGCGGTGACGGGGACGGCGGCCTCGGTGTCCCGGATGTAGTCGTACAGGCCGCTGGTGTGGGTGAGCAGGGAACGCAGGGTCAGCGCGCGCCCGTCGTTGCCGGCTCCCCGCACCAGGCCGGGCAGGTACCGCTCCACCGGGTCGGACAGCGACAGCCGGCTCTCGGAGGCCAGTTGGAGGACGACGGTGGCGATGAACGTCTTGGTGATGCTGCCGGCCCGGAAGTGGTCGGAGCGGGCGATGCCGGGGCCGGCCTCGGCGTAGCGGGTGTCGGCGCCCTCGAGGGCCAGCAGGGCCGCGGCCGGAACCTTGCCCCGGGTCAGCAGCTGAGGGAGGAGGGGATCCGTGGGCGGAGGAGCGGAGGCGAGGGAACCGGCCGTGGTCAGGGCGAAGAGCACCAGGGCCATGGGCACGGCCGGCAGACGCCGCAGCGGAGGTGTCACGGGGGCCTCGTCCTCCTTCGGCGCGCTTCACAGCCCTTGCTCGCGCCCATCATCCAGGGCTCCCGGGCGGACACCTCACCGGGTCCCCGTCATCCGGAGCGGGCGCTTCCGGCCTCCCGTCCGGCCGGGCCGGGCCCGCCCCGGCCGGTGTTCGGCGCGGGCCGGCGGCAGGCGTGTTCGGGGGCCTGGCCGGAGTATGTCGCACCTTCTGGCCGGAATGCGCCGGTCTCTCGGCGCGGTGAGGGGCACCCTGGGCGTCGGGCACTTGTCGGGTGAGGGACAATGGAGGCTCTGTCAGGGCGGGTTGCATGAGGGGACGCATGTCGGAGGCGGAGCGGGCGGGGACATCCCGTCAGGACAAGAGCGCACGTCTCCTCGCCGGGCGGTACCGGCTGGGAGACGTACTCGGCCGCGGCGGCATGGGTACGGTGTGGCGCGCAGAGGACGAGACCCTCGGACGCACGGTCGCCGTCAAGGAGCTGCGGTTCCCGTCGAACATCGACGAGGAGGAGAAGCGCCGGCTGATCACGCGGACGCTGCGCGAGGCCAAGGCCATCGCGCGGATCCGCAACAACAGCGCGGTGACGGTCTTCGACGTGGTCGACGAGGACGACCGGCCGTGGATCGTGATGGAGCTCGTCGAGGGCAAGTCGCTCGCCGAGGTCATCCGCGAGGACGGCGTGCTCGAACCGAAGCGGGCGGCGGAGGTCGGGCTCGCGATCCTCGACGTGCTGCGGTCGGCCCACCGCGAGGGGATCCTGCACCGCGACGTGAAACCGTCGAACGTGCTGATCGCCGAGGACGGCCGGGTCGTGCTCACGGACTTCGGCATCGCCCAGGTCGAGGGCGACCCGTCCATCACCTCCACCGGCATGCTCGTCGGCGCGCCCTCCTACATCTCCCCGGAGCGGGCCCGCGGTCATAAGCCGGGCCCGGCGGCCGACCTGTGGTCGCTCGGCGGTCTGCTGTACGCGGCGGTCGAGGGAACGCCCCCGTACGACAAGGGTTCCGCGATCGCGACGCTCACCGCGGTGATGACCGAGTCGCTGGAGGAGCCGAAGAACGCGGGTCCGCTGAAGGACGTCATCTACGGCCTGCTCACCAAGGATCCCGAGCGGCGGCTCGACGACGCCGGCGCGCGCCGGATGCTCAACGCGGTGATCCGCGCGCCCGAGCCCGGGGAGGCCGAGCCCGCGGACGCGACGAAGCTCGTCCCGCTGCCGGTCCCGCCGGACGGTGCCGGGGCCGGGGAAGCGGCCGACAAGCTGCGCGGGGCCCTGCGGTCCGTGCGCAGGGCCGCCGTCGCGGCGGGCGCCGCCACTTCGGCCGCCGCCCGTGCCAAGTCGGCCAACGGCACGGCCGCTTCGCAATCCGTGGGTACGGGGGAGGCGGTGAGGGGCGGTGTGGGCGCCGGTGCCCCCGCGGCCGCCTCGTCCGCGGCCCCGGCGACGGCGAGGAGCACCACGGCGGCGTCCGCGTCCGTCCCGGTGTCCGGCTCCACGGCCGGGGTGAACGGCAGCCGGGCAGCGAGCGCTCAGGGCGCTCGCGGCGCGGACGCCGGACCGGGCGGCCGGAGTTCGGGATGGCCGGTGATGACCCCGCCGGATCTGCCGCCGCGGCCGGTGCCCAGGGCGCCGCTCACCGACGTGGTGCCGAAGCGGACGCTGGTGATCATCGCCGTCGTGGTGGTGCTCGCGGTGCTCGGCACGGTGCTGGCGCTCACGCTCGGCGGGGACGACGACAAGGCCGACGGCGCACAGGGCGGCGGTACGACGACCGTCGCCAGTGAGAGCGCGAGCGCGGACACCAAGGACGACGAGTCCGGCGGAACCCGTACGGACGGGGACGCGTCGCAGTCCGCGCCGTCCGGCTCCGCGTCCGGCAGCGGCACCACGCCGGGTACCGCCGCATCCACCGCCGGCGGTTCCGGGGCCGACGTCTCGGCCACCGAGAGCAGCACGGCGGTGACGACGTACTCGGGGAAGCAGGGGTACTCCATCGGGCTGCCCACCGGCTGGAAGTACCGGACTTCGGACTCCGCCGGGGACCGGTTCAACGGGCCCGACGGCCAGAAGCTCCTCGTCGCCTGGACGACCACGCCCAAGGACGACCCCGTCGCGGACTGGGAGAACCAGGAGAAGTCCATGACGCGCTCCCAGTACAAGAAGATCCGCATACAGAAAGTGAGCTACCGCGGCTGGAACACGGCCGACTGGGAGTTCACCTCCGTGGACAGCGGGACCACTTACCGCACCATCGACCGCGGATTCGTCGTGAACGACAGCCAGGGGTATGCCCTGATGTACACGGCGAAGGCCGCCGCGTGGGACAGCGACCTGCGGGAGAGCACGTGGAAGACGCTGACGGAGACGTTCGAGCCGAAGAAGTAGGTACGGCGGTCCTCCGGGCGGGCCGTACGGGCGGCGTCCCCGGACCCGCGCGTTCGGGCCGTGAGATCTCGCATCCTCTCTCTGCCGGTCGTCTCCGGCACGTATCGTGAATGCTTGCGAACCGTACGCATCCAGCTGTCCGGCCGGAAACGACCGGCACTGCGCGTAACGGACCGCTGAGCGTACGGAATCGACCGACCGGGTGGCCGGGGGAGGCAACGTGGACGACTATGCGGGGCGAGTGCTCGCCGACCGCTACCGCCTGCCGCTGCCCCCCTCCGACGAGTACGAACTCACCGAGACCCGGGCCTTCGACAGCTACAGCGGGCAGGAAGTCCTGGTCCGGCAGGTGCCGTTGCCGGAGGTCGTCGAGGCGGAGGTGCTCGACGCGGAGGGGCTGCCCGAGGGCTTCACGGCACGCGAGCGCGGCCCCCGGCGTCCCGCGGGCCGCGTGGGCGGCGGCCCCCGGCGGCCCGCCGATCCGGTCGTACGGCGGGCGGTGGAGGCGGCGCAGGCCGCGGCGAGCATTCCCGACCACCCCCGGCTGGACCAGGTCTTCGACGTGTTCGCCGAGGGTGGTTCGCTCTGGGTCGTCAGCGAGCTGGTCCCCGCCCGGCCACTGGCGGCACTGCTCGCCGAGCAGCCGCTCAGCCCGTACCGGGCGGCGGAGGTCGCCTCCGACGTGCTCACGGCGCTGCGGGTGCTGCACGCGCACGGCTGGGTGCACCGGAACATCACTGCGCGCACGGTCCTCGTCTGCGACGACGGCCGGGTCATGCTGACCGGGCTGGCCGTCGGGGCGGCGGAAGAGGCGCTGTGCGGGTACGACCCGGTGCCGGCCGAGGAGGACGAGGAACCGCACGGCGGTCCGCAGGGCCGCCCCGGCCGGCAGAGCGCGGGGCCGGGCGGACCGGCGGCGGGCCAGGGCGCCATCGGGTTCGGCGGTGGCCCGTTCGGTGGCGTCCCCGGTCCCGGGGGCGGTGGTCCGGCCGGCCGGCCGGGGCCCGGAGGGATCGAGGCCGCAGGCGGATCCGAGGCGGATCCTGAGGCGGCACGACGGGCGGCGATCGAGGCGCGGGCGGCCGGAGGGCTGCCGACGGCGGCCGCCGAGCCGGCGAACGGGGCCCCCGGCGCGGTGGCCCGCAGAACCGTGGAGACCGGCGGGGACATCCGCGCCGCGCGCGCCGGGGCGATCGCCGCGTACCGGGCGGGGGCACGGGCGGCTGCCCGCGTGCAGGAGGCCCAGAACGGCCGCGCGGCACTGCCGGGTGCCCGTACCCCGGCCGGCGGTGACACCGCCGCCGGCGGCACGCCCGGCATCGGGGGCGCGGCGACACCGCCGTACGCCCTGGGTACCGGACGGGAACACGGGCCGGGGGACACGCGGGGCACGCCCCCGGGGCAGATCGCCGACCCCTACGGCGTACGGGGGGCACCGGGGCCGAGGAGCGGGCCGGCGGGCCCGGCGGGGCATGTCTCCGTGCCGCCGCAGGGCCTGCAGCCGGGCGTGACGCCGCCCGCCCAGGGCGCGGCGGGTGACTTCCTGCCCGCGCAGAGCACACCGGCCGGCGCTCCCGTGCCCGGACAGGGTGCCGGGGCCGCGGGTGACGCACGGGCGGGTGCCCGATGGGACGAGGCGGCGGCCGGGGCCGGGGCGCGGCGCGGCCCCGCCACCGCGCTGGCCGCCGAGCGGGCGCGGCAGGCCCGCATGGCCGTCGTCGGGCCCGTCACCGAACGGTGGGCGCCGGAGCAGGCCGGACCCGTGCACGAGAACTGGCAGCTGGCCGCGCCCATCGGGCCCGCCACCGACCTGTGGGCGCTCGGCGCGCTGCTCTTCCGGGCCGTCCAGGGCCACGCGCCGTATCCGGAGGAGTCGACCGCGGAGCTCGTGCAGATGGTCTGCGCCGAGCCGCCGGCCTTCGCCGAGGAGTGCGGACCGCTGCGGCCGGTCGTGGAGTCGCTGCTGCGTCAGGACCCCACCGACCGCCTCGACTTCGAGGAACTGCGCGGCTGGCTGCGCTCCCTGGTGCGGTCGGCACCGGAGCCGGAGGCGGGCACGCATGTCGTCGCCGCGCCGCCGGCCGATCCGCGCCGGCTGCCGATCGTGCGCCGCAAGGGCGAGCTGGTGCGCAGACGGCGCGCCGGGCTGCCCGCGACCAGCGGACGGCACAAGCGGGCCCGGCAGGAGACGAAGCGTTCGCCGCGCAGCCTGGGCCGCACCCTGCTCGTGCTGGTCCTGCTCGCGCTGGCCGCGGCGGTCGCGTACGCCGTGCTGTTCCTGCCCAAGGCCGGCGAGGAAGGCACCGGCGACACCCCGGGCGCCGAGCGGACCGGGGCCGCAGGTCAGACCGGGCAGGCACCCACGGCCAGCAGTGAGCCCCGGCCCGACGACCAGGGCTCGACGGCATCCGACGGCAGCGCCTCCGCGTCCTCGGCCCCCTCCGGATCGTCCGGTTCCACCGGGACGCAGTCCGGGGCCGACGTCCCCGACGGCTTCACCGTGCGCAAGGACGCCGAAGGCTTCAGCATCGCCGTCGCCAACGGCTGGGACCGCACCCCGAAGAACGGCAGCGGACAAGTGGTCTACTCGCACGGCGACTTCGAGCTGATCGTCGTACCCGGCCGGGACTCCGCGTCCACGTACGGCAGCGACCCGATGGCCTACCAGCGGGAGAAGGAGAGCGAGTTGCAGCCGTACCGCGACTCCACCTGGGCCACGGCCTCCGGGCTGCGGACGATCCAGGTGGGCGGACGGACCATGGCCGAGGGCCAGTTCACCTGGACGGCCGCCGACGGCCGGGAGCTGTTCGTGCGCAACCTCGCCGTCCTCCTCGACGGCCGCTACCACGTCGTCCAGTTGCGTGGCCCGGAGGCCGAACGGGACGAGGTGACACGGCTGTTCGAGCAGGCGTCGGCCACGTACACGTACACGGGCTGAGCTGCTCGCCGGTGACTCCGGCCGGTCGCACGGGATCGCCGGCCGGTCGCACGGGACCTCCGGCCGGATGCACCGGACCTCCGGCAGACGGCTCGGGGCGCGCCCGGCCGACGCCGCAGGGGACACGTCCGGTTCCCGGTCCGGCCCGGAAGCGACAACCGTCACAGTGCGGTCTCCGTGGGCGCGTGCCGGTTCCCCGGACGGTGGCCGATCCCTAGGGTTGATCTGTCAAGACCATTGCGGGGCAACGTGAATCAGATGCAGGGCCTGCTCGTCGCGGGCCGCTACCGGCTCGCCGACACGATCGGCAGCGGCGGCATGGGGCGCGTGTGGCGCGCGCACGACGAACTGCTGCACCGGGCCGTCGCCGTCAAGGAACTGACCGCCGCCCACTACGTCTCCGAGAGCGACCGGGAACGCCTCCTCGCCCGCACCCGGGCGGAGGCCCGCGCGGCCGCGCGGATCAACCACTCCGCCGTGGTCACCGTGCACGACGTGCTCGAACACGACGGCCGTCCCTGGATCGTGATGGAGCTCGTCGAGGGCCGTTCGCTCGCCGACGCGATCAAGGAGGACGGGCGCGTCGAGCCGACCGAGGCCGCCCGGATCGGTCTGTGGGTGCTGCGCGCCCTGCGCGCCGCGCACGCGGCCGGCGTGCTGCACCGCGACGTCAAGCCCGGCAACGTGCTCGTGGCCCACGACGGACGCGTCCTGCTCACCGACTTCGGCATCGCCCAGATCGAGGGCGACACCACCATCACCCGCACCGGCGAGGTCGTCGGCTCCGTCGACTACCTCGCCCCCGAGCGCGTCCGCGGCCAGGACCCCGGCCCGTTCTGCGACCTGTGGGCGCTCGGCGCCACGCTGTACACCGCGGTGGAGGGCCGTTCGGCGTTCCGCCGCACCTCGCCGCTGAGCACCATGCAGGCGGTCGTCGAGGAGGAGGCCCCCGAGCCGCGGTACGCCGGCCCGCTCGAGCCGGTGATCACCGCCCTGCTCCGCAAGGACCCGGCGGCACGCCCCACCACGGCCGACGCCGAGCATCTGCTCGCGGAGGCGGCGGAGGGCCGACGTCCGGCCGGCGCACAGGCGTACGTGCCGACGCAGTACGCCGGGCCGGGCCGGGCGGGGGAGGGCGCGCCCCTGCCCCCGTACTCCGTGACCGGGCCCACGCCCCTCGACACCGCCACCCCTACGGCCCCCACCACCCCCACGGCCCCCACCACCCCCACGTCCCCCACCACCGTCACGCCCACCACCTTCGGCCCTCCCACGCCCATGCCCACCCCCGCACCGGCCCCGCCCCGGCCGCCGTCCCGGCACCGTCGGCTGCGCCTGCTGGCGCTCGTGGTCGTCGTCGCCGCGCTGGTCGGGGGCGGTACGGCGGTGGCGTTGCTGAAGTGGGACACGGACCGGCGGCCGATCGCCGGATCGGCCTCCTCGCCGAGCGCCACGGCACCCGAGACGTCCACGACCGCCACGAATCCCACCTCCCCCACCGCGACCGGCACCGGCCAGGCGGCGGAGCAGAGCGCCGTCCCCGGCACCTGGCAACAGGTCACCGACCCGTTCGGCTTCGGTCTCTCCCTGCCCGAGGGCTGGGAACGGCAGGTCTACCAGGACGACGGCGACCTGAGGCAGGTCGACTACACGCCCGACGCCGGCGAGCACTTCGTCCGCATCGCCATCGACACCTCTCCGGACTTCGACGACCCCTACGCCCACCAGACGGACCTCGAACAGCAGTTGCAGCGGCTCGTCGACTACGAGCGGGTCACCCTGGAGCGGAACGTCTACCGCGACCGCGAGGGCGCCGAGTGGGAGTACACCTGGACCGCGCTGGCCAAGGACACCGACTTCCCCGGCCCGCGGCGCGCGATCGAGGAGGCGTACATCGCCCGCGACGGCACCGAGTACGTGATCTACATGTCGTCGCCCGCCGGGGACTGGGCGACGGCCGTCGAACAGTTCCGGGCCGTGCTGCAGAGCTGGCGGGAGCCGCAGAGCACCTCGTGACGCCCGGCCGCCGGACACCCGTTCGGCCTGGCCGACTTGGCCGGTCGGCGCCCCGGAAGCGGGCGGTCCGGTGCGGCATGATGGGGCGCATGGGGACCGAGGGGGAGGGTGGCGGCCGGGTCGTCGCGGACCGCTACCGGCTCGAGGCGCGGCTCGGACGCGGTGGCATGGGCGTCGTGTGGCGGGCCGCCGACCTGCTGCTGGGGCGGCAGGTGGCCGTCAAGGAACTGGTTCCCGACGACACCCTCACCGCCGAGGAGGCGCGCGGCCGCCGCGACCGGACGCTGCGGGAGGCCCGTGCGGTCGCCCAGTTGAGCCACCCGCACATCGTCGTCGTGCACGACGTCGTCGAGGAGGACGAACGCCCCTACATCGTCATGGAGCTGATCGAAGGGGGCTCGCTGGCCGACCGGATCGCCGAGCACGGTCCCGTCGAGGCCCGCGAGGCGGCCCGGATCGGCGCCGACCTGCTGGGCGCCCTGCGGGCCGCGCACGCGGCCGGGGTCCTGCACCGGGACATCAAGCCCGCGAACGTCCTCGTCGACTCCGCCACCGGGCGCGCCGTCCTCACCGACTTCGGCATCGCCCAGGTCGCGGGCGCGACCACGCTCACCGAGACCGGCGCGTTCGTCGGCTCGCCCGAGTACACCGCGCCGGAGCGCATGTCCGGGGAGCGGACCGGCCCCGCCTCCGACCTGTGGTCGCTGGGTGCGCTGCTGTGCACCGCCCTGAGCGGCGAGTCCCCCTTCCGCCGCGACTCGCTGGGCGGCATCCTGCACGCCGTCGTCTCCGCGGAGATCCGCACGCCCCCGCAGGCCGTGCCGCTGCTGCCCGTCGTGCAGGGGCTGCTGGAGCGGGATCCGCGACGGCGGCTGGACGCGGCGGAGGCGGAGCGGATGCTGCGTGCCTTCCTGGAGACCGGGCACACACCGGCGGTGGTGCCGAAGGGCTCCACGACCGCCCGTACCGATCCGGTGACGGCCGGCCCGGCGCCCCGCACCGGCCGGTTCCGGATCCGGCCCGCCCCGCCGGCGGACGTGCCGGGACAGGCCGGGCGGGAGCGGCCCACGCGGGGTGTGCTGGTGGCGGCGCTGCTGGTCGCCGCCATGGCGGGCGCGGGTGTGTCCGCGGCGGCGCTGTTGGTGGACCGCGGCGGTGACGGAGGAGGTCCGCTGACGCGGCCCGGTCCCACGGCGAGCGGCACCGCGTCCGGCTCGGCCTCCGGCGGGATCTCCGGCACGGCGTCCGGCACCGCCCCCGAACGCCCCAGCGCGCCCTCGGGATACCGCGTCGTCGACGACCCGGCCGGGTTCGCGCTCGCCGTGCCGGAGGGGTTCACCCGTGTCCTGGAGGACGAGCGGATCTTCTACATGTCGCCCGGCCGGACGTTCCGCCTCGGCGTCAAGATCAGCACCGCCGCGCCGGGCGGCCCCCTGGGGGTGCTGCGGCGGGCGGCCGCAGAAGGGCCGGAGACGTACTCCGGCTACCGCGACGGCAGGGTCACCGAGACCACCCGCGGGGGAGGACCCGCCGCCCTCTGGGAGTTCACCTGGAACGGCTTCACCGCGGCGGAGGGCCCCCGGCACACCTACGACCTGTGCTGGGAGGACGGCGCATGGCTGTACGACGTGTGGGTGTCGGCGCCGCTCGGGAAGGCGCGGGAGGCGCGGGAGTACTTCGACGTGGCCGTCGACACGTTCGTACCGGGATGAGGGGGAGATAAGGCGTGGTGCGGGTCACGGGTCTGTGACCGGTGGCGGCCGCCGGTGGAACACGGTCCGGCCGACGCGATATGGATGGACGCATGAGTCACGACGGGGGAACCGGCCACGGGGCCGACGACACGACGAGTTTTGTTCTGCAACCGCCGCAACCGCCGCAACCGCCGCAACCGCGGCAAGTGCAGCAACCGCAGCAAGTGCAGCAACCGTCGCCGTCGCCGACACCGCAGCCGTCCGCACCGCAGCCGCAGCCGCTGTCGTCGCCGCCCCGGTCCCCGTCGCCGTCCCCGTCGTCGTCCTCGTCGCCCCACGCGCCGTCCCGGCAATCGGCGCAGTCGGCGCAACCGCCCCAGCCACCACGACCGCACGAGTCGGCCGCCGTGCCGCCGCAGTCGGCGCCCGGGTCTCCGCAGGCGGCGCCCGTTTCCGCGCAGGCGGCGCCCGGGCCGCGGGAGTCGGGCGCCGGGCGGCTCATAGCGGGTCGCTACCGGCTCGTCGCCAAGCTCGGGCACGGCGGCATGGGCACGGTGTGGCGGGCGAAGGACGAGACGGTGGACCGCGAGGTCGCCGTCAAGGAACCCCGGGTCCCGGACCACCTTCCCGAGCGCGAACGCGCCAACGCCTTCGAGCGGATGCGGCGCGAGGCGCGGGCCGCGGCCCGGCTGGACCACCCGGCGGTGGTGAACGTCCACGACGTCGCCGTCGTCGACGGCAAGCCGTGGATCGTCATGGAACTGGTCCACGGGCGCTCCCTCGGCAGCGCCCTCGGTGAGGGCACGCTCAGCGTGCGCGAGGCGGCCCGGATCGGTCTGGAGGTCCTCGGCGCGCTGGAGGCCGCGCACGCGGCCGGCATCCTGCACCGGGACGTGAAGCCCGACAACGTGCTGCTCGGCCGGCACGACCGGGTCGTCCTCACCGACTTCGGCATCGCCCAGATCGAGGGCGAGACGAACCTGACCGACACCGGTGGTTTCGTCGGCTCCCCCGAGTACATCGCCCCCGAGCGGGTGCTCGGCCAGCGCCCGGGACCGGCCTCCGACCTGTGGTCACTCGGCGTCGTGCTGTACGCGGCGACGGAGGGCGTCTCGCCGTTCCGCCGCAGCAACACCCCGGCCACCCTCCAGTCCGTGCTCAACGCCGTACCCGCGCCGCCCGCCGCCGCGCGGGGCCCGCTCGCCGAGGCCATCAACGGCCTGCTGGAGAAGGACCCGGCGCGCCGCCCCGGCCCCGCCCGGGTGCGCGCCCTGCTGGAGGCCGCCGCGAACCCTCCCGCGCCCCGGACCGCACAGGCCACCCAGGCCGCGCACCACGCCGACGTGCCCGCACGGCGGCGCCGGTGGGGACGCACGACGTGGATCGGGCTCGGCGCCGCGGTCGTCGTGGCGGCGGTGACGGCGTATCTGGTGCTCGCCGACCCGTTCGCGGGACCGCTGCCGGACGGCTGGAAGAAGCGCCACGAGAAGGACGTCACCGCGACGCTCGCGGTGCCCGCCGGCTATGTGCGCAGCGTGCCCGAGGACGACGACAGGGAGGAGGACCACTGGGTCAGCTACACCGACCCGAGTGGCGCGATCTCGGTGGTCCTGCTGGTGATCCGCAAGGCGGAGGACACCGGCGGCGAGATCAAGGCCTCCGCGAACGCCGAGATGTACGCCGACGACGGGGACTTCAGGGAGTCCGGCAGCTACGAGCTCGACATGCCGAAGGGGCCGCGGACCAGACCGGACAACGACGCGAAGTACCAGGGCAGGGACGCCGCGGAGAACACGGTCGTCTACACCACCGACGACAGCCAGGACCCCAGCCCGCGCGAGCTGCGGATCCTGTACTACAGGTCCTCCGCCGGCGACATGTACAAGCTCATGATCGGCTACCCGGGCAAGGGCGACTTCACCGAGCGCGGCCGCGAGGTCGCCCGCACGGCGATCGCGAACCTCGCCCTCGACAAACTCTAGGTGCGCCGTCCCGGGACGGGACGGTGAGGGAACGGTTCGCCCCAGGGCGCCGGGACGGACCGACGGCCGTGCCGTTCGGCGGCGGCGCGGTCCGCTCGTGGTAGGCATGGGGCATGAGGGATGCCGGGGAACCCTGGGGCGACAACGACCGTACGGTCGGCGGCCGTTACCGGTTGCTCGAACGCATCGGATCGGGCGGCAGGGGCACCGTCTGGCGGGCCCGCGACGAGATCACGGAGCGCGAAGTCGCCGTCAGGCGGCCCCGGTTGCCCGGCGACCCCGCTGTCCCCGGCGCCTTCGCCGACACCACTGTCTCAGCTGACACCGCTGACACCGCCGACCTCGACGACTCCCGTGTCTCCGACGACTCCCGTGTCTCCGGCGTCTCCGACGACCCCGGTGTCTCCGACGACCCCGGCGTCTCCGTTGCCTCCGATGGCGCCGAGGACGAGTCCCGCCGCCGGGCCGCCCACCGCCTCCAGCACGAGGCCCGGGCCGCCGCCCGCGTCGACCACCCCTGCGCGGTCCGCATCCATGACGTGGTCGTGGAGCAGGAGGAGGGGACCGGTCCGGACGGCGTCCCCTGGATCGTCATGGAGCTGGTCCGCGGCGAGTCCCTGCACGAGGTGCTGCGGCGCGGGCCCCTGACACCCGCCGAGGCCGCCCGCATCGGCCTCGGTGTCCTCGGCGCGCTGCGCGCCGCCCACGCGGTCGGCATCGTCCACCGGGACGTCGGACCCGCCAACGTGCTGCTCGGCCCGCACGGCCGCGTCGTTCTCACCGACTTCGGCATCGCGCCCGCCCCGGACGAGGAGTCCGCCACCGGCACCGGAGCGCCGGCCGACTCCCTGGACTTCCTCGCCCCCGAACGCACGTCCGGCCGCGGCGCCGGCCCCGCCTCCGACCTGTGGTCCCTCGGCGTCCTGCTGTACGCCGCCGTCGAGGGCCGGTCCCCGTTCCGCCGTACGACCCCGGAGGCGACGCTCGACGCGATCCTCGGCGCGGACCTGCCCGGATGCGACCGCGCCGGTCCCCTGGGCCCGCTCCTCTCACGGCTCCTGCTCCGGGACCCCGACCGGCGCCCGGGAGCGGCGGAGATCGCCGAGGCGCTGGAGGCGGTGACGGAGGGCCGGCCGATCCGCCCGCCCACGGCGGCGGACGAGCCGACGGAGGGAACGGATCAAGCCCCCGGCCCTGACCGAGCCTCCCGTCCCCACCCCTGACCGAGGCGCCGAGCCGGCGCGCGACCGTCTGCCGGCCGGAACGCCGTACCACGCGCGGCACCGCCGGATGTCACCGAACAACGCCCTGATCAGGACGTTTGTTGCCAGTGGCCACTGGCGTCGTGTGAGCGGTCGGTGAATGCCGTTACCGACGGGTACCAAAAGGCTTCGTCACGTCATACCCTGCGCGTCATGACGGACTCGCAGGCCCCGGAAAAGACCGGTACCACGACGGCTGCCGGCACCAACCCCCTCGCCCCCGCCCCCGCCGGCGTGCGCACCGCCGCCGACGTGGTCACCCCCCAGCTCGTCGCCCAGCTGACCAAGGGCGTCGTGGGCTCCGGGCGCACGGCCAACCACACCCCGTTCACCGGCGAGAAGCTCGCCGACCTGCCCGAGTCCACCCCCGCGGACGTGGAGAAGGCGTTCGTGGCGGCCCGGGCCGCCCAGCGGGTGTGGGCGCAGGTGCCGGTGCGTGAGCGTGCGGCGGTCCTGCTCCGCTTCCACGACCTGGTGCTGGAGCGCCAGGGCGAGGTCCTCGACCTGATCCAGCTGGAGACCGGCAAGGCCCGCCTCCACGCGCACGAGGAGGTGCAGGCGGTCGCGGTCGCCGCCCGCCACTACGGCCGCCGGGCCGGGGCCTATCTGCGGCCCAGACGGCACGCGGGCGCCATGCCGACCCTCACCCGGGTCACCGAGCTGCGCCACCCGCGCGGTGTCGTCGGTCAGATCGCCCCCTGGAACTACCCGCTGGAACTCTCCGTCGGCGACGCGCTCCCCGCGTTCGTCGCGGGCAACGCGGTCGTGATGAAGCCCGACACGGAGACCTGCCTCACCGCCCTGTGGGCCCGAGACCTGCTCGTCGAGGCCGGACTGCCCGCCGAGGTCTTCCAGGTCGTCCTCGGCGACGGCCCGGTCGTCGGCCCGGAGGTCGTCCGGCACGCCGACTACGTCTCCTTCACCGGCTCCACCCGCACCGGCCGCGAGGTCGCACAGGGTGCCGCCGCCCGGCTGGTCGGCGTCTCCCTCGAACTCGGCGGCAAGAACGCCATGCTGGTCCTGGAGGACGCCGACATCGACAAGGCCGCGGCCGGCGCCGTCCGCGCCTGCTTCTCCTCCGCCGGCCAGCTCTGCATCTCCATCGAGCGGCTGTACGTCCACGAGTCCGTGGCGGACGCCTTCCTGGAGCGCTTCGCCGCCCGCACCCGGGCCATGCGGCTCGGCACCTCCCTCGCTTACGGCGCCGACATGGGCTCCCTCGTCGGCGAACGCCAGCTGGAGACGGTGAGACGGCACGTGGAGGAGGCCGTGGCGAAGGGCGCGAAGGTGGTGACCGGCGGTGTCGCCCGCCCCGACATCGGCCCGTACTTCTACGAGCCGACGATCCTCGACGGCGTGACCGAGCCGATGTCCGTCTGCACGGAGGAGACCTTCGGCCCGGTCGTCTCCCTCTACCGCTTCACGACCGACGACGAGGCGGTCGACCTCACCAACGCCACCCCGTACGGCCTGAACGCGGCGGTGTGGACGCGGGACGGGCGCCGTGGCCGTGCGGTCGCCGCCCGCCTGCGCACCGGCACGGTGAACGTCAACGAGGGCTACGCCTCCGCCTACGGCAGCGTCCAGTCCCCCATGGGCGGCATGAAGGACTCCGGCCTGGGCCGCCGCCACGGCTCCGAGGGCATCCTCAAGTACACCGAGGCCCAGACGGTGGCCCAGCAGCGGCTGCTGCCGATGGCGCCCTCGCTGGGCATGGACGACGAGACGTACGCACGCTTCATGAGCAGGAGCCTGCGGCTGATGAAGGCGTTCCGCTTCCGCTAGCCGGCACCCGCATCCACCCGGCACCCGCACCCGCACCGCACCGCACCCGAACGCACCCGAACGCACCCCATCGCACCCGAACCCGCACGTGTACCCGAACCCGCACCGCACCCGCACCCGTTCTCGACGAGGAGAGCACGTGTCACAGGACAACTTTGCCCAGACCCGGGACGAGGACGGGTACGACTACGACGTCCTCGTGGTGGGCTCCGGCTTCGGCGGTTCCGTCACGGCCCTGCGCCTGACGGAGAAGGGCTACCGGGTCGGTGTCCTCGAAGCCGGCCGCCGCTTCACCCGCGCCACCCTCCCCAGGAACTCCTGGGACCTGAAGAACTACCTCTGGGCCCCCAGGCTCGGCCTGTACGGCATCCAGCGCATCCATCTGCTGGGCAACGTGATGGTCCTGGCCGGCGCGGGCGTCGGCGGCGGCTCCCTCAACTACGCCAACACCCTCTACGTACCGCCGAAGGCGTTCTTCGAGGACCCGCAGTGGCGGGACATCACCGACTGGCAGGAGGAGCTGCGGCCGTACTACGACCAGGCGCGCCGCATGCTCGGGGTCCGGCTCAACCCGACGATGACCCCCTCCGACGTGCACCTGAAGGCGGCGGCGGAACGGATGGGTGTCGGGGACACCTTCCACCTGGCGCCGGTCGGCGTCTTCTTCGGCGACGGACAGGACGCCGACGGGTCGGCGCGGGCCAGGCCGGGGGAGGAGGTGCCGGACCCCTACTTCGGCGGCGCGGGACCGTCCCGCCGGGCCTGCGCCGAATGCGGCGAGTGCATGACCGGCTGCCGCCACGGCGCGAAGAACACCCTCAACGAGAACTACCTCTACCTCGCCGAGAAGGCCGGCGCGGTCGTCCACCCGCTGACGACGGCGGTGTCGGTCACGGACGACTCGCGGGGCGGCTTCGCCGTGGCCACCCTGCCCACCGACCGGCGTACCAAGGGCGAGGGACGCACCTTCACGGCACGCCGCGTCGTCCTCGCCGCCGGCACCTACGGCACCCAGACCCTGCTGCACCGGATGAAGGCGAACGGTCAGCTGCCGCACCTCTCGGACCGGCTGGGCGAACTGACCCGCACCAACTCCGAGGCGCTGGTCGGCGCCCAGACCGACGACCGCCGCTACCGCAGGGCGACCGGCCGGCCGAAGGCCGACTTCACGCGGGGCGTCGCCATCACCTCCTCCGTCCACCCGGACGCCCACACCCACATCGAGCCGGTCCGCTACGGCAAGGGCTCCAACTCCATGGGCAGCCTGTCGATCCTCCAGGTGCCGTACACGGAGGGCTCGTCGCGGGTGGCCGCCTGGCTGGCGAACGTCGCCCGCCACCCGTGGCTCGTCCTGCGGTCCCTGTCCAACCGCCGCTGGTCGGAGCGGACCATCATCGGCCTGGTCATGCAGTCGCTGGACAACTCCCTGACGACGTACCTGAAGCGGACGGGCGTGGGCAAGGGCCTGCTCACCGCCCGTCAGGGCCACGGCAGCCCCAACCCCAAGCAGATCAGGGCCGCGTCCGAGGCCGCCTCCGCGATCGCCGACGACATCAACGGCTTCCCCGGCTCCAACGTCGGCGAGCTGATGGGCACCCCGCTCACCGCCCACTTCCTGGGCGGCTGCCCGATCGGCTCCTCCCGCGAGACCGGCGTCATCGACCCCTACCACCGCCTGTACGGCCACCCCGGCATCTCGGTCGTGGACGGCGCCGCCGTCTCGGCGAACCTGGGCGTGAACCCGTCCCTGACGATCACCGCCCAGGCCGAGCGCGCGATGTCGTACTGGCCGAACAAGGGCGAGGCGGACCCACGCCCGGCGCAGGGCACGGCCTACGAGCGGCTGAAGCCGGTGGAGCCGAAGGCGCCGACGGTCCCGGCGAAGGCCTTCGCCGCACTACGACTGCCGTTCCTGGGGATACCGACGGTGCCGCCGAAGAAGTAGAAGCTGGGCGGCCTGCGTCGCCGTGGGCCGGAAGGCAGGCGGCCGGACATGTGAAAGGGACCCGCGCCCCCCTCCGAGCGCGGGTCCCTTCCCGTCGACGGTCCGTCAGGACCGGTTTGCGCTTACGCCTCCGCCTTGCGGCGGCGCACCGCGAACACCGCGCCCGCACCGGCCACGACGGCGACACCGCCGACCAGGCCGATCATCGGGAGGGCGGAGCTGGAGCCGGTCTCGGCGAGGTTGCCGGTGACCTCCGGGGTGTCGCTGCTCGGCTTGCTGTCCGAGACGGGGGCCTTGCCGCCTTCCTGCGGCTCGGTGCCGTCGGTGTCGGTACCGGCGGCGACGATCTGGAACTTGTACGAGACGTCGCCGAAGCCGAAGCAGTTCCCGTCGTTGTCGCCGTAGATCGTCGCGCCCAGCGAGAAGCCGGCGCCGACCGGGGCGGACGCCTTCACGTTGAGGCGGAGGGGGATGTTCACCTCGTAGTCGGGCTTGAGCTCGTCGGTGTAGCCGACGTAACCGACCGCGTAGCCCTCCTCGTCGAGGTCCTCCCAGACCTTGTCCTCGGGGTTCCAGGCCTGGAGCTGGACCTGCTTGCTCTTGAAGAGGTCCTCGCCGTACTCGTCGGACGACGCCCCGGCCAGGAAGTCCAGGTCCTGGAGGGTGGAGTCGGAGTTGTTGGCGACGTTCAGCGAGAACTTGTGCCAGCCGCTGCCTGCCGCGATCTTGCCCGGCAGACCGGTGATGCTGACGTCGACCTTGGTGTCGTCGCAGACCGACGGCTCGGGCTCCGGCGTCTCCGACTCCGAGGCGGACGCGCTCGGCGAGCTGGAGGTGCCGGTCGTCTCCGACTCGGACGCGCTGGGCGAGCTGGAGGTACCGGTCGTCTCCGAGGCGGACGCGCTGGGCGAGCTGGAGGTACCGGTGGTCTCCGACTCGGACGCAGAGGCACTCGGCGAGCTGCTGTCGGAGGCCGACGCCGACGCGGAGGCGCTGGCGGAGGGGGACGCGGAGTCGGAGGCGAACGCGGCCGGGGCAGACAGGAGCGCCAGAGGCGCTATCGCGGCTGTCGCGGCGGCGACTGCCATGGCACGGCGAAGCTTCATGTAGTCCTCAAGGAGTCCAGTGGGAGGGCTCCGCGTGTGGGGCGCGGGTGTGGCCCTTGGTACGAGAGGTTTGATCAGCGAAACCTGTGAAAGGTTGCACAACCCTCACAGAATTTTTATGTGGCCTGGATCACGCCTCGCTGGGCGCCCTGGAGCGGGGGGTGGCCGGGCGTACGAGAAGGGCCCCGCGGGACGGAACCGCGGGGCCCTTCCTTATCGTCAGCACCGGCGTCAGGGCGGCGCCGGTGCCTGGGAGCGGCGCCGGGGGGTCGCGCCGCTGGTCTGTCGAGCGCCTTGGTCCGCGCCGGGTCGCCGCTGGAGCGCGCGGGGGGCGCGCGACCGGACTGGACCTCTGACGGTGGGCCGGGACAGAGCGGGCAGCACGGTTCATTCGTTGCAGTGGGGTGCAATGCGGCTGTCCGCGACGGGACTTGGGCCTTTTACGCATCGTGCTGGATGAACGCGGCGCCCGCAACCGTTTGACCCAGCCCTTGTGCATTTTTGCAATTCCCGCCGGCCGACCCCGGGCGTCCCCGGGGCCGACCGTTCTCTTGGGTGACCGGGCTGCTGTCCCCTGCCGTCCGGTCACGACCCTGGAGCGAGGTCCCACGACGCACAGCACGATCCGTACGCCTCATCGCTCCAGCGAGCCACGCGTGGTTCTTCCGGGCCCGCACCTGGCTGGAACGGACACCGGGACCAACGAACCCGTCCGCGAGCCGGTCACGCGCCGTACGGGTGAGGCGGAGTCCGAACTCAGATGCGACCGCGGCACAGCTCGAGCAGCGTCATCGCGAGGGCCGTGCCCGGCTTGCCGAGCGCGTCGCTGTAGTGGCCGAGTACCTCCATCTCGCGGGAGAGGTTCACCCGGCGGCCGCCGGAGGTGATCCGGGCCTCCTGGATGACGGCCGAGACGGCCATCCGTTCCTGGATCAGACCGATGATCCGGTCGTCGAGCGCGTCGATGCGCTCGCGGGCTCCGGTGATCACGTCGGCGGCCTCGGAGGTACGGGCGCCGGTCACGTCGAGGGCGGTCATGGGGGCTCCTGTGCGGTAGGGGTGCCCCGGAACGGCAGGACCCGGAGAACGACAGGCGCCCCGGGCCTTGTCGGCCCGGGGCGCCTGGGAAGTCGCTTGGCGGTCAGCTCAAGCAGCACGACCATGGCAGCCGGCGGGCCGGGTGCCATAGGTAAAGAGGAAGGTCGTGTGCGCGAGCATGCGGCCAGTATGCCACGGACTCCCCGCGCCCCGGGCTCCCCGGCAGTCGTTCCGGTGCCGGCCCGGGCGTCCGCTCCCTCCGCCCCGTCCGTCTCATCGGTCCCGTCGGCCCCGTCTTCGGGAAGTGAGGGCGCGAGGGCTCCGGGCCGCCACGGGGGGCCGGGGACGGCGGCCCCGGCGGGCGGGACGTCAACCGAGCCCCTCTCGGTAGAATCGGTCGTACACAGTGACCCTGCCCCACCGCCGGAAGGCACCCCGTGTCATCAGCGACTCCCGCTGCCGCCGCCCCCGACACCGTCCTGGTCGTCGACTTCGGCGCGCAGTACGCCCAGCTCATCGCCCGTCGAGTCCGCGAGGCCCGGGTCTACAGCGAGATCGTGCCGAGCACCATGCCGGTCGCGGAGATGCTCGCCAAGAACCCGGCGGCGATCATCCTCTCGGGCGGCCCCTCGTCCGTGTACGAGGAGGGCGCCCCCCGCCTCGACCGCGAGATCTTCGAGGCCGGCGTTCCCGTCTTCGGCATGTGCTACGGCTTCCAGCTGATGGCGCAGACCCTCGGCGGCACCGTCGACAACACCGGTGCCCGTGAGTACGGCCGCACCGGCCTGCACGTCTCCCGTTCCTCCTCCACCCTCTTCGAGGGCACCCCGGCCGAGCAGGCCGTGTGGATGTCGCACGGCGACGCCTGCTCCGCCGCCCCCGAGGGCTTCTCCGTCACCGGGTCCACGGACGTCGTCCCGGTCGCCGCCTTCGAGAACGACGAGAAGAAGCTCTACGGCGTCCAGTACCACCCGGAGGTCATGCACTCCACGTACGGCCAGCAGGTCCTGGAGCACTTCCTCTACCGCGGCGCGGGCCTGGAGCCGAACTGGACCACGGGCAACGTCATCGAGGAGCAGGTCGCCGCCATCCGCGAGGTGGTCGGTGACCGGCGCGCCATCTGCGGGCTGTCCGGCGGAGTCGACTCCGCGGTGGCCGCCGCGCTCGTCCAGAAGGCCATCGGTTCCCAGCTGACCTGCGTGTACGTCGATCACGGCCTGATGCGCCAGGGCGAGACCGAGCAGGTCGAGAAGGACTTCGTGGCGGCGACCGGCGTGCAGCTGAAGGTCGTGGACGCGGAGGAGCGGTTCCTCACGGCGCTCGCCGGGGTCTCCGACCCCGAGGAGAAGCGCAAGATCATCGGCCGGGAGTTCATCCGGGTCTTCGAGCAGGCGCAGGCGGAGATCATCGCGGACGAGGGCCCCGCGGTCGAGTTCCTCGTGCAGGGCACCCTCTACCCGGACGTCGTGGAGTCCGGCGGCGGCACCGGCACCGCGAACATCAAGTCCCACCACAACGTCGGCGGTCTGCCGGAGGACCTCGAGTTCCAGCTCATCGAGCCCCTCCGCAAGCTGTTCAAGGACGAGGTCCGCATGGTCGGCCAGGAGCTCGGCCTGCCGGACGAGATCGTCCACCGCCAGCCGTTCCCGGGCCCGGGCCTGGGTATCCGGATCGTCGGAGAGGTCACCAAGGACCGCCTGGACCTGCTGCGCGAGGCCGACGCCATCGCCCGCGAGGAGCTGACGGCGGCCGGCCTGGACCGGGACATCTGGCAGTGCCCCGTGGTCCTGCTCGCCGACGTCCGCAGCGTCGGCGTCCAGGGCGACGGCCGTACCTACGGCCACCCGATCGTCCTGCGCCCGGTCTCCTCCGAGGACGCCATGACGGCCGACTGGTCGCGCCTGCCGTACGACGTCCTCGCGAAGATCTCGACGCGGATCACCAACGAGGTGCGGGACGTCAACCGGGTGGTGCTCGACGTGACCTCGAAGCCGCCGGGCACGATCGAGTGGGAGTAGGTCCCCGTCCGGGGGACCTCGCAGGTCAGGTCCGTCTGAGGGTCCGCACCGGCTCTCCGGGCTTCCACACCTGGGCGACCAGGTAGGTGTCGTCCTCGACGTAGGTCCTGACGACCTCCGTCAGCTCGGTGCGGAAGAGGTGGAACGGCTCCGGCGGTTCCACCTCTTTCACGTATCCGGCCCTGCTCTCCCCGTCTTCGACCTCGACGGCGCGCCCGCCGATCCGGACGTCGCCACCGCCCATGCCGGTGCCCTCCCCCGGGTTGGCCTGGAGGCAGAAACGGGGGTCGCGGCGCAGATCGAGGGCCTTGAACGAACCCGGCATCATGCCGAGCCACAGCTCACCGTCCAGGAAACGCACCTCCAGTCCGCTGGTACGGGGGGAGCCGTCCCGGCGCAGGGTCGCGAGAACGTGGTGGGTGAAGGCACCGAAGCGGTCCTCGACGATGCGCGCGAGGCCGGGTTCGGCCGCCACGAAGGCCGCCCAGCGCTCCGCCGCCGCAGGGCGGACGGACGCGGGGCGGGCGCTGGTGCTACTGCCATGAGTGCTCATACGGCGAGTGTGACGCCGATACCCGACAGCCACCGTCCGGTATTCCTGCCGGTCGCCAGGACGGCCGGCAGCAGGAACAGTGCCGCCGAGTCGAGGTGGCGGTCGGCGAGGGTCACGTCGTGCTCCATGTGTGACGGGAATCATCTTTTTTGCATAATGGCTCTGCCCTTTTTCGCCCAGCGGCGGTAGCTTCCGCCCCGTGAAACAACCCAGTGCTGGAGGACCGATGCCCGGGCCGACGCCGCCCGCCCCGCTGCCCACCGACCGGCTGCGGTTCGCCATGCCGCCCCTGCACGAGTCGGCCGAGGACGAGCGTCGGCACCGCAAGGAACGGCTGGCGGGCGCCGTGCGGATCTTCGGCCGGTTCGGCTTCGAGGACGGTGTCTCCGGGCACATCACGGCACGCGACCCCGAGTACAGCGACTGCTTCTGGGTCAATCCGTTCGGAATGCCGTTCAAGTACGTCACCGTCAGCGACCTCGTGCTGGTCAACCGGGACGGGCAGGTCGTCGAGGGCCGCTCCCACGTCAACCAGGCCGCCTTCACCGTGCACTCCCAGGTCCACGCCGCGCGGCCCGACGTCGTCGCCGTCGCCCACTGCCACTCGGTGCACGGCCGCGCCCTCGCCGCCCTCGGTGAACTGCTGGACCCGATCACTCAGGAGAGCTGCGCCTTCTACGAGGACCACGGTCTGTACGACACGTATTCCGGCGTCACCGTCGATGCCGGGGAAGGCCGACGCATCGCGGCCGCCCTCGGCACCCACAAGGCGCTCGTGCTGCGCAACCACGGCCTGCTGACCGTCGGCGACTCGGTGGACGCGGCGGCCTGGTGGTTCCTGTCGATGGAGCGCTCCTGCCAGGTCCAGCTCACCGCCCGTGCCGCCGGCCGCCCGGTATTGATCGACCATCGGGCGGCGGTCGCGACCCGTGAGCAGCTCGGCGGCGACCTGGTGGCGTGGATCAACTACCAGCCGCTGTGGCAGGACGTCAGCCGCAGCGAACCGGACCTGCTGAGCTGAGCAGGAAAGCCGCGCAGTCACGCAGCCAGGTCAACACGGCGGACCCCGCGTCACCCGCGCTGACCACACCTGCCGATGACGGAGGGTGTGCCGTAGGGCACAATTCGCTGTCATCACAGGGGAGTTGTTCGCGGGGCGGCGGCCCGGTTCTCCGAGGGCCGCCGACCGTGAAGGCCGCGGGGAAGGCGGGCGTCGGACGTGGCGGTGCAGGAAGCGAGACAGGGACCGGAAACGGGCACGCACGAGGGCGGCTGCGCCTGCGGGGACTGCCCGCACGGGGCCCGCGAGGGGCACCGGCGGGCGGTCGCCGCGTTCCTGCTGAAACGCGACGAGTTCGCCGCTGGGCACGGGCTGCCGGCCGCCGTCGCCCATTCGGTGTCGGCGTCCCGCCAGTGGGTCTCGGAGGAACTGACCCAGTCCGCCGAAGCGGTCGCCGAACGCGGCCGCGCCGAGGGCGAGGCCTGGCTCGCGCGCCTGTGGGTCCGTACGGCGGGCACGGTGTGGGCCCTGGTGGTGCTCCTGCTGCTCGTACAGTCCCTCACCGCGATCGGCGCGGGCTGGAGCACGGCCCGCACCGCCGGCCTGCTCGCCGCGCTCGTCGCCGCCGGCGCGCTGACCACCGCCTCCTGGTTCCACCGGTCCCGCGGCGGCGTGCTGGCTCCCGTCATCGGTGAGGACAACCGGTTGTCCACCTCCCGAGCGGTCGCCGCCGCCTGGGTCCTGTTCGTCGCGTACGCCGTACTGGTCCTGGTGGGCCGACTGGCCGCCGCCTCCGGCCCCGCCGAACGCGACGCGCTGATCTCCGGGCTCGACCTCGCCCGCGGCGCCGGTGCGGTGACCGTCCTCGCCGTGGTCTGCGCGATCGCCGTGCTGGTGCGCAGGGTCGTCGGGCTCCGTGTCCTGGCCCAGCGGCTGCAGAAGGTCCGCGCGCACCGGCCCCGGGCCGCCGACCTGCTGACCGACGATGCGGGCCGCGGCACCTTCGCCGACATCCAGTACGTCGTGATCAGCGCCGTCGCCCTGGCCTTCGCCGCCGTACGCCTCGCCCGCCGCCCCGACCAACTGCCCGACCTGCCCTGGGGGCTGGCCGTGGTGGTGCTGGTCTCGTCCGCGACCTACCTCGCCGGCAAGTACGCGGAGGGCGGCCGTCCGGTCATCCTCTCCGTCGTCCGCTCCCGCGAGGCCGGAGACCTGGACGCCCCGATCCGCACCGGCGACGACATCGAGATCCGAGGCGCCGGTTTCGTCCCGCCCGGCGCACAGGCCGCCGACCGCCTCTCCCGCATGGTCGTCCGCATCGGCACGGTCCACGTCCACGTGCCCCTCGTTCCCGTCACGGGCGGGTTCAGCAACCCCACCGACGCGGTCCTGACCGTCCCCGTACCGGCGGAGGTGGAACCCGGCCGGGTGGAGGTACAGGTGGTGACGGCGGCGGGCGTCGAGACCAACCGCTACGCGATAGACGTGACGGAGTAGAGGACGTAGAAGGAGCAGCGGAATCAGCAGGGGCAGAAGGAACAGACCCGTCAGGGGGACAGCGTGCGGCACGCCGGGGGACTTTCCCGGGCGGGTCCGGTCGACCATTGAGCACACCTCCCATTTCGTACGTATGGTCTGTTGAGGGGTTCCACCACGTCGGGCGAGAGAGGCGACCACGGGCGATGACTCACAGCTTGAGAACGGACACCCACTCCTCCTACCTCAACAGCGGCGGCGACCGGCGGGACACCGCCGCCCGGTACGCCCTCCTTCCACTCCGCGTCTTCCTCGGTGTCACCTTCATCTACGCCGGCCTCGACAAACTCACCGACGGCGCCTTCCTCAAGGACAGCGGCGCCGGATCGATCGGCGACACCATGCGCGCCGTCCGTGACTCCTCGGCCATCCCCGCCCTCGTCGACCTCGCCCTGAGGAGCCCCACCGGCTTCGGTTACGCCATGGCCTTCGGCGAACTCGCCGTCGGTATCGGCACGCTCCTGGGCCTCCTGGCCCGCCTCGCGGCACTCGGCGGTGCCCTGATCTCGCTCAGCCTGTGGCTGACGGTGAGTTGGGCCTCGGACCCCTACTACTACGGCAACGACCTCCCCTACCTCATGGCCTGGCTTCCCCTGGTCCTCGCCGGCGCACCCTTCCTCTCCCTCGACGCGGCATGGCGGAAGAGCAGGCGACAGCGGGCGGGTGGCTTCTAGTCAGGTCCGCCGACCGCGGTCTGGGAGCCGGGGCGCGCTGGGCGCCGGCATACCGTGCGCCGGCGCGCCCTGCGCTGTGCGCCGGCTCGTCCTGGTGGCCCTCGGTCTCGGCGCGGGGTGACACCCCGGCCGAGGCCGAGGTCCACCGGCCGGTCAGGCCGCCGTGCCCCTGCCCGCCCCGGCGGGAGTCCCCCGACGCGGGCCCCGCCGTCTGCGTATGGCCCGGGTCAGCACTCCTGTCACTCCCGCCAGGCAGAGGCCGCCCACCACCATCGGGATCACGGCGAACCACGGTGTCTCCCAGAGACCGCCCGCGTCGCCCGCGTAGGTGACGCCCGCAAGGGTGAAGGCTGCTCCGGCCACCAGCCGGCCCGGACGGAACTCATGACGCAGCACGGGTCACCTCCGCCTGTCCCGCCCCGACCTGAAGATCGAGGTCGATCGTCCCGGCGCCCTTGTCGCCCGACACCGGCGACAGGGTCACCTCTTTGTGCTTGCCCGGCTGCACGTCCACGTCCTCCTGGCCTTCGCCCGGCAACTGAATGTCGCCCAGGCCCACATCGATGGTCACGTTCACCGTCACGTCCGCGGGCACGATCACCCGCAGCCGCCCGAGCCCCACCTCGGCGTCGGCGTTCACGGTCTGCCCCTCGGCCGGCTCCAGCAGGGAGAGGTCCAGCGTGGCGTCGCCGGTGCCGAGGTCATAGCCCTCGCGGACGTCCGCGACGGTCGCGGGCCGCCAGGTCCTGTCCACCCAACTCGTGCTGATGTCCTGGGGCAGGAGGGCCGACCCGGTCAGCAGGCCCGCGGTGAGGACCGCCAGGAACACCGATCCCGCGCCCGTACGCCCCAGGAACGAGCTGACCGCGATCCCCAGGCCCAGGACGGCGAGCGCGGTGGCCAGTCCGGCCTGGAGGCTGGTGCCCAGCGGGTGCTCGTCCCAGGCGGCGCGGGTGGCGAGCCCGCCTGCGAGGACCGCGAGCAGGAACAGCCAGCCGCCGATCCAGCGGGGGCCGCGCGGCCTCGGGGACCGGCCGGGCGCCGTCCGTATGCCGGCGCGGGCGCTCGTGTGGCCCGTGAGACGTACGTCGACGATCGAGCTGAGGTCCGGTCTACGGGCGTCCCGGGGCCCCCACAGATAGCCCGTGCCGCCGTAGTGGGTGCCGTCCTTGACGATGGGGTCGCGCCACCAGGAGGGGTAGGTGGCCGGGACCGGCGGTGCCTGGGCCTCGGGCGGGGCGTCGGCGACGGCCTGGGCGGCGAGCGGGTCGGCGTCGGGGGCGTCCCGGTGTCTCGACCAGTATCCGGCGCCGGCCAGGAGCAGGGAGAGGACGACGGCGAAGGTGAGTACCTCGCCGTTGTTCAGCATCGTCAGGAACACCCCGCAGCCGACCAGCGCGAACAACAGGGCCACGAGGGCCTGTCCGTCGACGCGGCCGGTCAGCAGCTTGCGCACCTCGTTCTCGTCGTCGGTGTAGGGGGCGAAGAGCCAGGCGAAGCCGTAGAAGATGAGGCCGATACCGCCGGTCGCGGAGAGCACGGCGAGAGTGATCCGGAAGATCACCGGGTCCATGTCGCACTGCCGCCCGAGGCCCGCGCAGACGCCGGCGAGCACCTTGTGCTCACGATCGCGGCGGAACCGGTGCGGGGAGTCGGCGGTGGCTCCGGTGCTTTCGCCGGTGCCTGTGCCGGCCGTCGCTGTCTCCTCGTTCACATCTGCCCTTCCGGCCTCGCCCGCCCCTTCGGGCGCACCCTGTTCTCCGCGTGCGCCCGCCCGCTCGTGCACGCCCGCCCGCTCGTGCGCGCGCGGTTTCTCACCTGCGGTGCCGGGGGCGCCGGTGGACGGGGTGGCCGCGTCGGGTGCGGTGCCCCCGTCGGGCACGGCGTCCGCGGCGTGCTGGTGATCTGCCATGAGTCCATGGTGGCGGGCGAGGCGGCCCGACGGCAGTCGGTATGACCCTGGCCGGACCCTGATATCGGCCCTGATCCGGCGCCCGGGAGGCGTTCGGCCCGCGAGCGCGTCGGAGATCAGGGGCGTCTCGGGGGCGAACCCTGATGTCCGGGACCGGCGGGCCGTGTGACCATCAGTGGCATGCCGGAAGCCGCAGCAGCGCCACTCGTCGAACCGCGGCCGCCGCGCAAGCTCTACCGCAGCAGTGACGGACGCTGGCTGGGTGGCGTGGCGCGGGGGCTCGCCGGACATCTCGGGCTGCCCGTCATCTGGGTACGGCTCGTCTTCGTCGGCCTGTTCCTGGCCAACGGCCTCGGTGCCCTGCTCTACGCGGCCTTCTGGTTCTTCGTGCCGCTCGGTGTCGGCGGAGTCGGAGACCAGAAGCCCCCGTCCCTCGTCGCCACCGAGACCGCGCCCGACGGCCGGCGCCGACTCGTCGCCCGTAAACCGGACCGGGGCCAGATCGTCGCCCTGCTCCTCATGGTCGTCGTCGCCATGGTCTTCGTGGGCAGCGTCGACCTCGGCAGCGGCGCCAAGGCGTACCTGCTGCCCGCGGTTCTCGTCGGTGCGGGTGTCGCCCTCGTATGGCGCCAGGCGGACAACGCCCGCAGGGCCCGCTGGGTCGAGGTCGGCCGCAGACGCCGTACGCTCACACTGCTGCGCGCGGGCGCCGGAGTCCTGCTGGTCACCGCCGGTGTCTCCGGCACGTTCGTTCTCCAGGGTTCCGCCGCCCACCTGGACTCGGTCCTCCAGGCCGCCCTCGCCGTCCTCGTCGGCATCACGCTGCTCGCCGGACCGTATCTCGTCCGCATGACGCAGGACCTGTCCGAGGAACGCCTGATGCGCATCCGTGCCCAGGAGCGGGCGGAGGTCGCCGCCCACGTCCACGACTCGGTACTGCACACGCTCACCCTGATCCAGCGCAATGCGGAGAACGCGGGCGAGGTACGCCGCCTCGCCCGTGCTCAGGAGCGCGACCTGCGCACCTGGCTGTACAAGCCGGAGGGCACCGGCAAGGACGAGGCCGACGAACCGGTCACCCTCGCCGACGCGGTGCGGCGCAACGCCGCGGAGGTCGAGGACAAGCACGGTGTGCCCATCGAGGTCGTGGTCGTCGGCGACTGCCCGCTCGACGAGCGGACCACCGCGCAGATGCAGGCCGCGCGCGAGGCCATGGTGAACGCCGCCAAGTACGGTGGCGAGGGCGGCGCCGTGCAGGTCTACGCCGAAGTCGAGGGAAGGACGGTCTTCGTGTCGGTCCGGGACCGCGGTCCCGGTTTCGACGTCGACTCGATACCCGCCGACCGCATGGGTGTCAGAGAATCGATCATCGGCCGTATGGAGCGCAACGGCGGCACGGCGCGCCTGCGCGGGGTGCCGGGCGGCGGCACGGAGGTCGAGCTGGAGATGGAGAGGGCGGAGAAGACGTCATGAGTGACCCGACCGAGGCGAACGGAACGGCCGGAGCGGCCGAGGCGGCCGAACCGGCGAAGGCAGCCGGTGACGGTACGGGCGGGCGCCATGTGCGTGTGGTGCTCGTCGACGACCACCGCATGTTCCGTACCGGCGTCCAGGCCGAGATCGGCCGCACCGAGGAGACCGGTGTCGAGGTCGTGGGCGAGGCCGCGGACGTCGACCAGGCGGTCACGGTCATCAACGCGACCCGGCCGGAGGTCGTCCTGCTCGACGTGCACCTGCCGGGCGGGGGTGGGGTCGAAGTGCTGCGGCGCTGCGCCGCGCTGATGGCCGATTCCGAGCGGCCCGTGCGCTTCCTCGCCCTGTCGGTGTCGGACGCGGCGGAGGACGTGATCGGGGTGATCCGCGGCGGTGCCCGGGGCTACGTCACCAAGACGATCACCGGCACCGACCTGGTCGACTCCGTCTTCCGGGTGCAGGAGGGCGACGCGGTCTTCTCGCCCCGCCTCGCCGGGTTCGTCCTCGACGCCTTCGCCTCCACCGACGCTCCGCCGGTCGACGAGGACCTCGACCGTCTCACCCAGCGCGAGCGCGAGGTGCTGCGGCTCATCGCCCGCGGTTACGCCTACAAGGAGATCGCCAAGCAGCTCTTCATCTCCGTGAAGACGGTCGAGTCCCATGTCTCGGCGGTGCTGCGGAAGCTCCAGCTGTCCAACCGGCACGAGCTGACGCGGTGGGCGACGGCACGGCGACTGGTGTGAAGCAGGGCGGGGCATCCGGTCAGGACCGGGCGCGGGCGCGCTGAACACCGCCGGGTGGCCGGCGGAGCTCGGCGGCGGAACTCCGGTGGGTCACCGTCGTCCCGTACTCCGATGGGGCACCGGTGCCGAACTCCGATCGGTCACCGCTGTCCCGCCGGTGTCGGTCCCAGCACTCGCAGGGCCCACCGATAGTGCTGTACCGCCTTCACCACGCCGATCAGGCCGGTCAGCCACAGGATGGTGCCGGTGCCCATGCCGAGGGCGATGTCGGCGTAGGCCGACGGGCCCGGTCGGGCGCCGACGGCGGAGACGAAGGACGCCCACAGGCCGATCGCGGCGACCGTCAGGGAGGACAGCAGCCAGAAGAGACTGAGGCCCGGGGAGCGCAGGCGGGCGTCGGACAGGGGATGGCTGTCCAGCGCGAGCCATGCCTCGAGGAGTTGCCGTGTCCGGTGGTCACGGCGGATGGCGAGGACGACGGCGGTGACGGACGGGGTGAGGGCGGCGACGCCGATGAGCGCGAAGACCGGGCCGAGGAGTGAACCGGTCGGATCCTTCTCCTCGAACTGCTGCACCGGCAGGACCAGCAGCGACCATCCGATGATCGCCGCGAGCGCCAGCAGCCACAGCAGCAGCACGCGGTGTACGCCGAGGCTGCACCGGTGCAGCACGTCCAGGGCCCGCTCCCGGTCGGCCAGCAGCGCCGACCGGTCCGGCCAGGCGCCGAGGTGGGACGGGGGAGGAGGTGGGGGCAGCGTCGCGGGGGACATCGGGGGGCTCTTTCGGCCGAGGGGAGCGGAGCGCGGCGACGGCGGCGGGGAACCGTTCGTCACGGCGCGCGCTGAACCTACCGCGTCAACGGGCCGGAGAAATGGTCCGGTTGGCCCGACAGTGTGTCCCACACGCCGTCACACCACGCGGGTGGCCCCCGCGTACGGCATCTCGTCGAGGGGTGCCACGCGGACCGGGGCGGAAGGGTTCGGTGCGTGGATCATCCGGCCGCTGCCGACATAGATGCCCACGTGGGTGATGCCTGAGTAGAAGAACACCAGGTCTCCCGGGAGGAGTTCGGAGCGGGAGACGCGGCGCCCGGCGTCGATCTGGGCATAGGTCGTGCGGGGCAGGGAGACGCCCGCGGAGCGGTACGCGGCCAGGACGAGCCCCGAGCAGTCGAAGGCGTTCGGGCCGGTCGCGCCCCACACGTACGGACTGCCGAGCTTGGCGTAGGCGTAGGAGACGGCGGCCGCCGCACGGGAGGTGGGCGCGGCGGTGGTCGTGGAGCCGGGGGCCTGGAGGGTGGCGCGGGCGCCGGCCGAGCTCCGTGAGGCGCGGGTGCCGCCGGCCGCGTCACCTGTGTCCGTCAGCATCCGGGAGCGTTCCGCCGCCGTCAGCCGGGACAGCAGACGGCGGGCCGCGTCCAGCTTGCCGGTGATCGTCTCCTTGTGCCGTCTCAGTTCCGTCCGGCGCGTCTTGAGGGAGGTGAGTTCCACGCGGGCGGCACCGCGCAACTGCTCGATCTCCCGCAGTTGCTTCTGGACGCCGTTGACGGCCGCGGACTGACGGTCGCCGGCGCGTTCGACGAAGGCGGCGCCGTCGAGGTACCGGTCGGGGTCGTCGGAGAGCGCCAACTGCACCGCCGGGTCCAGCCCGCCGCTGCGGTACTGCGCCGCCGCCACCGTGCCCAGTGCC
Organism: Streptomyces sp. NPDC088812; assembly: GCF_044750285.1. Taxonomy (NCBI): domain Bacteria; kingdom Bacillati; phylum Actinomycetota; class Actinomycetes; order Kitasatosporales; family Streptomycetaceae; genus Streptomyces; species Streptomyces sp. NPDC088812. Next base: position 371,372 of record NZ_JBIVJP010000006.1, read on the forward strand.
TCCCGCGCCGTGTTCAGTCGCGCTTCCTTCCGGGCGGCCTCGTCCTGCAGGGCCGTCAGCCGTCCCTCGGCCGCCGTCGCCTCCTCCTGCGCGCCGTTGTACTTCTCGGTGGCGGCCTCCGCCTCCTGGTACAGCTTGTCCACCTTGGCCTTCACCTCCGCCGGTGTGGGGTCCGGCTCGGCGTGCCCGGTTCCGTCGAAGGCCGTCGCGCCCGCCGCTCCGGCGAGGGCGAGCGTGGCCGCCGTGCGGAGGGTATGGCCGCCGAGTGAGCGCTGACGGGGCTTGCGGTGCGCTGCCACGTGGGACTGCACGTCCTTTCGTACGACCGCCTCGTCGGTACGGCCGTCAGGCGGGCCGGGGCGTGGGGCCCGTGCCCGCCGGGGGAGCGGACGGACGTACGGCCGCGGGGTGCGGCTGACGCGTCCGGCGGCGGCCCGCACGGGGGAGCGGGGCCGCCGCCGGACTCTCGGCGGTGGTGCCCGGCTGCCGTCCCTGGCCGGGGCGGCGGTGGGGAGCCGGTCACCTGGGGCAGGACGCTAGGCCTGTCGGTGTCGGTCCGGTAACGCGATGTGCGGAAGTGACCCGAGCGGACAGCCTGGCGACCGGACGTGCCCGGTGACCCGGTCCGAAGGAATCGTCTTCGTGCGGCGCGCTGACCGATGCGGTGCAATCGGGTCACATCCGGGCGACGGGCTGCTATGGGACGCATATATGCAAGTGTCGCGACCGGGAGGGGCGGGGGTGGTGTCGAGCGCTGGCCGGGCGGCTGGTTAGCATCCGGCTCCATGGACCTACTCATCCATCTTTTCGTCGGCCTCCACATCATCGGCATCGCCGCGCTGCTCGGCGGCTTCCTCACGCAGATGAAGGCGATGGGCCGGGGCACGGCCCGGTTCGTCCCCGCGATGCTGCACGGCGCGGCGACGATGCTGGTCACGGGCGTGGTGCTGGTCGGGCTCAACCAGGCCGACGACCAGCAGGTCAACAACATCAAGATCGGCGTGAAGCTGGCCCTGCTGATCGTGATCCTCGGACTCGTCTACGTGAAGCGGGACGACGAGAAGGTGGAGAAGCCCCTGTTCGGACTGGTCGGCCTGCTGACCGTCGCCAACATCTTCATCGCCGTCCTGTGGACCTGACGGAGGCACGGGCGGCCACGAGCGCCCCCGCGGCGACGGCCAGCCAGGCCGCCACCGCGATCCACAGCAGCACCTGACCGGGACCCTCCGGCCACGGGGCGTCGACGGCGTCGGCGACGGACAGGGCGGCGACCGCCGTCATGCCCATCGGGAACACCGTAGACCAGCGGCGCATGTCGTAGCGGGGGCGCGGCCACCACAGCTCGGCGACGAGCAGCACGGCGTACCAGAGCAGAGCCAGGACGAGCAGGGCGACGGTCACCGTGCGCAGGACGCCGGCGTCGTCCACGTTCCACAGATACAGCCCGCCGCCCTCGGCCAGCAGGAGCTTCGCGCCGGCCAGCGCGGAGATGGCGAGCGCGCCGCCCGCCACCCACTGGTCCCCGGCGCCCTCGGCCACCTGCCGCAGGCTGAACCGGGCCAGCGTCACGACGTAGACGGCCAGGCCGAGCCAGAACAGGACGAGCGCGGCGCGGGCGAGCCAGGCCTCCGCCTCGGCCCGCGCGAGCGTCGCGGCCAGCACGGCGAGCCCTTGTGTGGCCACACAACACAGGAACACCGCCCCGGGCATGCGCCGCTCCCAATGCCTCATGACCTCCACCAGCAGCACGGGCCACAGCACCGCCGCCAGCGCCAGCAGCGCCTCGGCGAGCGGCTGCCAGCCGAGCGCGGAGATCCGGGCGCCGAGCACGGTGGTCGCCGCGACGGCCGTCAGACCCGCCGGCGTCCCCGCCTCGGCCCGCCACCGCTCGCGTTCCCGCAGCAGCCGTACGGCGGAGTCCACCGCCAGGGCCACCCAGCCGGCCCCCGCCAGCGCCAGGGCGGTCAGGGACAGCACGTCGTGCCCCGTCAGGTTCAGGCCGATCGACAGGATGCCGGTCGCCATCACAGCGGCCCCGGCCGCCGGCGGACGCTGCGCCCACCAGGCGCGGAGGGGGGAAGAGCGGGGCATGCGGCCGATGGTAAGGAGCGCCGGGCGGCGCGCGCGGGGGCACGCGCGCAGGAGCGGGGAATTACGCGCGGGCGCAGGACAAGGAGCGGCCCTCTGCCAGCGGCGGGCGGTCGGAGAGGGAAGGTCCGTAGTGGCCCGTCCGCCAGTAACCCATACTGCCGCCGACCGCCGACCGCCGACCGCCGACCGCCGACCGCCGACCGCCGACCGCCGACCGCCGACCGCCGACCGCCGACCGCCGACCGCCGACCGCCGCCCGCCGCCGCCGACCGCCCGCCCGGCGGCCGCCCGGCGGCCGGTCGGGCAGGTCAGGACCGGCAGGCCAGGCAGCCCGGCCAGGCAGCCAGGTCAGGCAGCCAGGTCAGGCCGGTCGCACCACGCTGTGGATCGATGACTCCCCGTCGTAGTACACCGACTCCTCCCGCACGTACGCGCCCGGCTTCGGAGCGTGGATCATCATGCCGTTGCCGATGTAGATCCCGACGTGGCTGACGTCGTCGTAGAAGAAGATCAGGTCACCCGGCAGGGCATCGGAGAGGGACACGGTGGTGCCCGCGTCGACCTGGTCGTAGGTGGTGCGCGGAAGGGTGACGCCGGCGGCCTTCCAGGCGGCCTGGGTGAGGCCGGAGCAGTCGTAGGACTCGGGGCCCGTGGCGCCCCAGACGTACGGTTTGCCGATCTGGGCGCGGGCGAAGGCCAGGGCCTTCTCGGCCTTGGTGGTGTACGAGGCGTCCGTGGACGCGGAGGACGACGAGGACGTGCCCGACGACCCGCTCGTGTCCGAGGAGCCGCCGTTCTCCTGCTGTGCGGCCGCCGCCTCCGCCGCCTGCTGCTCGGCCAGTTCCGCCGCCTTGCGGGCGGCCTCCTGCTGCTTCTTCCGCTCGATCGCGGCGAGCCGCTCCTTCTCCTCCGCCGTCAGCTGCGACAGCAGGGAGCGCGCGGTGCCGAGCTTCTTCTGGACCGTGGCCTTGGCCGTCTTGAGGTCGTTCTGCGAGTCGGTGAGCGTCTCGAGGCTCTGCGTGGCCTCCTGGCGCTTCTTCATGGTCTCCGACTGCTCGGTGACGTAGTCGTCGACCGCGTCCTTCTGGCGTTCGGTCAGCCGGCCCATCAGCTGGGTCTGGTCGAAGTAGTCCTGCGGGGAGTCCGCGAGGAGGAAGGTCGCCGTGTCGGGTGCGGAGGCGCCGGTGCGGTACTGGGCGGCGGCGAAGGAACCGAGCTGCTCCCGCGCTTCGTTGAGCTTCTGGGTGCGCTGGGCCACGTCGTCGAGGAGGGCGTCGACGCGCTTGCGCTGCTTGGTCGTCTTCTCCTTGGCGGCGTTGTACTTCTCGGTGGCCGACTCCGCCTGGCGGTACAGGTCGTCGACCTTCTTCTCGACCTCCTCCAGGCTCGGCTTGCCGTCGGTGGAGGGCGCGGCGTTGGCCGTCTGGGAGAGCAGGGCCACCGAGGTGAGGGCGGCGGTGGCGAGGGCGGGTGTGCGTATGCCTGCTACGCGCGTACCCGAGAGGCGCGGCTTGCGGTGCTGCGACGCCAAGGGAGGCGACTCCTTCCATGTTCCGCCTACCGGGTTAGCGGTGGGGGTACCCCCAGGCCGTTCAGGCGCTGGGGGAGGGTTCGGGCGGACGGTCGGAAGGGTTGCCCTACGGCCTTGTCCCCGCAGGGAGTCGGACCGATTCACCCCGGGATCTCGGTGGGTCCCCGGCTCCGGCTGCCACGTGGGGGCGCGCAGGATTCGGCGGAGGCCGTGCGGCCCGGCGAGGTTCGCCGGTGGGGGTCGTACGGCCTGCCCGGCACGGTAACCAACTCGTGTGGTGCCTGTGAAGGTTGCTGGGTGATATGCCCGATACATTTTCGTGACCTTCGGCCGGGCGGAGCTGAACCCGGGCAACACTGGACCGATAGATGATGGTTTGCTCGTATTCATGGGGGCGGGAAAACGGTCGGATGCGAACAGTGACGCTTCGGATCCGGTCAGTGGGTGCCGCCGCGCCCCTGCCGCCCCGGCGGACCGGGCGGCGAGGGGAAGCGGGATGTTCTCGGGACGGCGGCCGGTTGTCGGTGGGGCACCCTAGACTCGGAGAGCGATGAGCAGCCTCTTTGACGACAGCTTCCTGGCGGACCTCCAGGCCCCGCGCGGCCACGAGGAGGAACCTCCGCCACCGCCCGAGGACGACCACGCTCCGGAGTCGTTCCCGGACGATCTGTTCGGCGGGCAGTTCGACGTGCCCCCGGACCGGGACGCCCACTACCGCGACGGCGCCCCGCGCCCGGTGATCGACGCGGCCGCGCTCCTGGAGGGGCTCAACGACAACCAGCGCGCCGCCGTCGTCCACTCCGGCACCCCGCTGCTCATCGTCGCCGGCGCCGGCTCCGGCAAGACGCGCGTGCTCACCCACCGCATCGCCCACCTCCTCGCCGAGCGGCACGTCCACCCCGGCGAGATCCTCGCGATCACCTTCACCAACAAGGCCGCGGGCGAGATGAAGGAGCGCGTCGAGCAGCTCGTCGGCCCGCGGGCGAACGCGATGTGGGTGATGACCTTCCACAGCGCGTGCGTGCGCATCCTGCGCCGCGAGAGCAAGAAGCTCGGCTTCACGTCCTCGTTCTCGATCTACGACGCCGCCGACTCCAAGCGCCTGATGGCCCTGGTCTGCCGTGATCTGGACCTCGACCCCAAGCGCTACCCGCCGAAGTCCTTCAGCGCGAAGATCAGCAACCTGAAGAACGAGCTGATCGACGAGGAGGACTTCGCCGCCCAGGCCGCCGACGGTTTCGAGAAGACCCTCGCCCAGGCCTACGCCCTCTACCAGTCGCGGCTGCGCGAGGCGAACGCCCTCGACTTCGACGACCTGATCATGACGACGGTCAACCTGCTGCGCGCCTTCCCCGACGTCGCCGAGCACTACCGCCGCCGCTTCCGTCATGTCCTGGTCGACGAGTACCAGGACACCAACCACGCCCAGTACACCCTCGTCCGCGAGCTCGTGGGCACCGCCGGGCACCCCGTCGACGTACCGCCCGCCGAGGACGACGTACCGCCCGCCGAACTGTGCGTCGTGGGCGACGCCGACCAGTCGATCTACGCCTTCCGCGGCGCGACGATCCGCAACATCCTCCAGTTCGAGGAGGACTACCCGGACGCGACGACGATCCTGCTGGAGCAGAACTACCGCTCCACGCAGACCATCCTCTCCGCGGCCAACGCGGTCATCGAGCGCAACGAGTCCCGCCGCCCCAAGAACCTGTGGACCAACGCGGGCACGGGCGCGCGCATCACCGGCTACGTCGCCGACACCGAGCACGACGAGGCACAGTTCGTCGCCGACGAGATAGACCGCCTCACGGACGCCGCCGAGGCGAAGGCGGGCGACGTCGCCGTCTTCTACCGCACCAACGCCCAGTCCCGTGTCTTCGAAGAGGTCTTCATCCGCGTCGGCCTGCCCTACAAGGTCGTCGGCGGTGTCCGCTTCTACGAGCGCAAGGAGGTCCGGGACGTCCTCGCCTACCTGCGGGTCCTGGCCAACCCGGAGGACTCCGTCCCGCTGCGCCGCATCCTCAACGTGCCCAAGCGCGGTATCGGCGAGCGCGCCGAGGCCATGATCGACGCCCTCTCCCAGCGCGAGAAGATCAGCTTCCCGCAGGCGCTGAAGCGCGTCGACGAGGCGTACGGCATGGCCGCGCGCTCGACGAACGCCGTGAAGCGGTTCAACGCGCTGATGGAGGAGCTCCGCACGATCGTCGAATCGGGTGCCGGCCCGGCGACGGTCCTCGAAGCGGTCCTCGAACGCACCGGCTACCTCGCCGAGTTGCAGGCCTCCACCGACCCGCAGGACGAGACCCGGATCGAGAACCTCCAGGAACTGGCCGCCGTGGCCCTGGAGTTCGAACAGGAACGCGGCGAGGAGAACACCGGCACCCTGGCCGACTTCCTGGAGCAGGTCGCGCTGGTCGCCGACTCCGACCAGATCCCCGACGAGGACGAGGACGGTTCCGGGGTCATCACCCTGATGACCTTGCACACCGCCAAGGGCCTGGAGTTCCCCGTCGTGTTCCTGACCGGCATGGAGGACGGTGTCTTCCCGCACATGCGCGCCCTCGGTCAGACCAAGGAACTGGAGGAGGAACGCCGCCTGGCCTACGTCGGGATCACCCGCGCGCGGGAGCGGCTCTACCTGACCCGGTCGGCGATGCGCAGCGCCTGGGGGCAGCCGTCGTACAACCCGCCCTCCCGCTTCCTGGAGGAGATCCCGGCCACCCATGTCGACTGGAAGCGGACGGGCGCGGCCTCGCGCGGGTCCTCGGGTCCGGTGTCCGGGGTGGCGGCCTCGCTGTCCTCGTCCCGGTCGCGTTCCTCGGCGTCCGGCGCGTCCGGCTTCGCCACGCGGCGGACCGCGGAGAAGCCGGTGGTCTCACTGGCCGTCGGCGACCGCGTCACACACGACCAGTTCGGGCTCGGTACGGTCGTCGGAGTGAAGGGCACGGGCGCCAACGCGGAGGCGACGATCGACTTCGGCGACACCAAGCCGAAGCGGCTGCTGCTGCGGTACGCACCGGTGGAAAAGCTCTAGCGGCTCTGGCCGGGAGCCGCGCCCGCGCCTGAAGGCCGGGCATGTGCACGGAAGGAGCCCCCGCTCGTACGGCGGGGGCTCGGAAGCCGCACGGGTTCCCGAACGACTGTAGGGGGGAGCCCGAGGGCCGGTCGGAGCCGGGTTACGTCGGGTCGAGGCCGTGGCTGCGCAGCCACGACAGCGGGTCGATCGCCGAGCCGCCGCTCGGCCGGACCTCGAAGTGCAGGTGCGGGCCGGTCGAGTTGCCGGAGCTCCCGGAGTACGCGATCGGGTCGCCGGCCTTCACGGTCGTCCCGGAGGCGACGCGGTAACTGGAGAGATGGCAGTACCAGGTCTCCGTCCCGTCCTTCGCCGTCACGATCATCATGTTGCCGTAGGCGCTGTTCCACTGCGTGCGGACGGTGCCGTCGGTCGCGGCCATGACCGTGGTGCCGTAGGAGACCGGGAAGTCGATGCCGGTGTGCTGGGACATCCAGTTGACGCCGGCCTGGCCGTAGTAGGCGCTGAGTCCGTGCTGGCTGACCGGGAGGGCGTACTTGGGGCGCAGCCGCTCCTTGCGGGCCGCCTCGGCCGCCGCCTTCTTCTTCTCGGCCTCCTGCTGTGCCTTGAGGTCGATACGTTCCTGCGTCCGGCTGGCCCGGTCGGCGAAGTCGTCGGCTTCGGCGGTGAGGGTCTCGAGCTGGGTGTCGAGCTTGTTGTTGGCGGCGGACGGTTTCACCGACTGCGCGTCCGACGCGGCCGCCGACGTGTCCTTGTCGTCGCCGGTCAGGGTGCCGACGGAAGCGGCCGCGATACCGGCGACGCCCATGACACAGGCCGAGGGCACGGCCACCGTCAGCAACGCGGAACGCTTCGGGGGCGTACGACGCCGGGAGCGGCCGGAGTTGCGGGCGGCCGCGCGCGAGGTCGGGGCCGGGGCGACGTCCTCCTGGTCGTCGAGGAGGGGGGACGCGGAGACGGCGGGCAGCTCGCCCGTCGCGGTCAACTCTCCCTCGGTCGAAGGGTGTTCCTCGTACGCGGCCGACTCGTCGTAGGCGCCGTGTTCGAAGTCCGTCCGCTCGAAGTCCGTCCGCTCGAAGTCGGGCTGCCGGTAGTCGCCCTGCTCGAAGGTGGTGGCGCCCTGCTGGTCGAAGGGCGGCTCGGCGCGCGGCTCGAAGGCCTCGGCGTCCGGGGCGTCGGCGCCGTCGGAGTTCCACTGCGTGGCGTCGTAGGCACCGGTGTCGAAGGCCTGCGTGCCCCATTCCCACTGCCGGGTCTGGTCGGCGGCGGGACCGCCGGCACCGTCGGGCTGGAGCCAGGCGCTCGCGTCCCACTGCCCGCTGGTGTCGGCCGCCGTCGCCTGGTGCGGGATGGCCGACAGCGGCTGCTGGTCCGGCGCCTGCTGGTGGCCCGTGGTCCACGTGGTGGTGTCGTACGCGCCCGTGTCGTAGGCGGCGTGGTGCTGGGCCGCGTACGGGTCGTAGTTCAGGGTCTGGTGGCTGCCCGTCGACCACTGGCCGGCGTCGTACGCACCCGTGGAGGCGCCGTCACCGGGAAGGTTGCCGAAGAGGGGGTCGGCCGCGAAGTGGCCGGTGGGGTGCGCGCCGGTGTCGTACGCGTCGTGGCTGGTGAAATCGCCGTACTGGGCTTCCGTGGAGCTGTACGGCGCGTAGTGCGCCGCGTCTGCGTCGGAAGCCGGAGCCGGGGTGGTCAGGGTCCCCGACGGGTGACGATCGTTCACCAACTTCTCTCTCGCCTCGACGACAGGGGCTGCCAGAGCAGTGCGGCGACTGTACCCGGCGGTACGCGGGCACGACAATCTTCGTCAGGTTTCGTGCTCGCGGGAAAGGGGCAATCGGCCCTGTTTCGGGGGAGGGTGGACGCGAGCTTGGCCCTATGTTCGAAGAGTGTTCGATCATTCGAGGACGGAAAGAGGACGGAAAGAGGGCGGAAGAAGGAGCCGACCGCTGTGCGGGCCGGTGCGGTGGGGAGTCCTGGCCGGGAGTCCTCTAGGCCACCGTCAGGCCGTCGGCGTGCCCGGCCGTCGGGCTGAGCGTGGCGCGTCCCGTCCCCTCGTCGTCGAGGGCCTGCCGTATGCCGGTCGCGACGGCCGGGTGCACGGTCAGGGCGAGATGGCCGATGCCGCTCACCCGCACGTTCTCGGTCAGCAGGTCGGGGTGGTCGATCCGGGCCGTCTCCAGCGGGTCCATCAGGTGGTCGAGGTCGCTCCAGAAGCCGACGAAGCGTGTGCGGCAGCCGGGGGCGGGCCGGGACAGCTCCTCGATGACCGCCGAGCCGGGGCGCATCTGGCGCACGATGGGGTGCGCGTTCGCCAGGCGGGCGACCCGGGTGCCCGAGTGCGGGGTGCCGAGGGTGACCAGGGTGCGTACACGCGCGTCACCGCCGAGCCGCTGCGCGTAGTAACGGGCGATCAGACCGCCGAGGCTGTGCCCGACGACATCGACCCGGTCGCTGCCGGTGCGCTCGCAGATCTCCTCTATGTGCCGGCCCAGCAGCTCCGCCGCGATGCGGATGTCGCAGGTCAGCGGAGAGTAGTTGAGTGACTCGACCCGGTGCCTGCCGTGCTGGGCGAGGCTGCGGCGCAGCAGGACGAAGACGGAGCGGTTGTCGATGAAGCCGTGCAGCAGGACGACCGGGGGCGGCGGCCGGGCGGGCAGCCGGGCCAGGTCCTCGGCGCCGCCCGCCGCGGGCGGTGGAGGGGCGGCTTCACCACGGCGTTCCGGGGTGATGCCGGAGGGGTAGAGGATCAGATGTCCGGCGAGGACGGCGATGTCCAGCGCGGTCGCCTTCAGGAGGGTCACGGAGAGCGACGCGGGCCTGTCCGGCAGCAAACGCCGGCACCACGGTAGTAAGGGCTGCACCATCCGCGTGACCTGCATGGCCGACCTCCTGTCGGCACGCCGAGGACGCCTCTGTCCCCCGTGTGCCCTAGGGGAAGTCGCGGCGGAGCGGGCCGGCGTCCGTCGCCGATGCGCCGCATCGCCACGGCGCGCGGCCTGCGACGCGGCGGTGCGGAAACCCCGTTGCGGCTCCCGTTGTACGCGGTTCCTCCTCGGGTTCCCCTTCTGGGCGAAAAAGAACCGCGTGCGGTGAACGTGTCCCAGTGTGTGATTTCCCCCTCGCCGCGTGCCGCGAAACTGCCGGTTGCGGGATGCTGGAGATAACGTTCGTTCACTTTCCTCGGCCGGAGTGGTGGTACCGCTCGGGACGCAGGGAAGGGATACGGATGGATGGAGTCGCTTCATGGAGGCAGTGATGGGTGTGGCAGCCGGTCCGATCCGCGTAGTGGTGGCCAAGCCGGGACTCGACGGGCACGACCGTGGCGCCAAGGTGATCGCGCGGGCGCTGCGCGACGCCGGCATGGAGGTCATCTACACCGGGCTCCATCAGACTCCCGAGCAGATCGTCGACACCGCGATCCAGGAGGACGCCGACGCGATCGGTCTGTCCATCCTCTCCGGAGCCCACAACACCCTCTTCGCCGCCGTGATCGAACTCCTCGGGGAGAGGGACGCGGCCGACATCCTCGTCTTCGGCGGGGGGATCATCCCCGAGGCGGACATTCCACCGCTGAAGGAGAAGGGCGTCGCGGAGATCTTCACGCCCGGGGCGACGACGGCTTCGATCGTGGAGTGGGTGCGGGCAAACGCCCGCCAGCCGGCCGCCTCCGGCGGGTGAGCCGACGCCCGTCCGACGTGCCTGCCGACGCGGCGCTGGGATGCTCGGCGCGCACGGGACGGCGTCGGCGGCGCGGACGTGTGCCTCCGGCGTGGAGGTAAGGGCGCCGGCGGTGGGGCCGGGTGTGCGTGGCGTGGACGCAACGGCGTCGGCGGCCCGGGGCGCCGACGCCCCGTGTGCGGGCGGGTGCCCGTGGCGCGAACGCAACGGCGCCGTCACGGGGCCAGCTCCTCCGCCATCACCGCGCGCAGCCGCAACGTCGTCCTCAGCCTCTGGAACGCCTCCGCCCAGTAGCCGCCCGCCCCGGGTGACGCGTCCTCCGATTCGTCCGGCACCGCCAGCAGGCCGTCGAGACGGCCGGCCTCCGCGGGGTCGAGACACCGTTCGGCCAAGCCCATCACCCCACTGAAACTCCACGGGTAGCTCCCCGCGTCGCGTGCGATGTTCAGCGCGTCGACCACGGCGCGGCCGAGCGGCGGAGCCCAGGGCACCGCGCACACCCCGAGCAGCTGGAACGCCTCGGACAGCCCGTGTGCGGCGATGAACCCGGCCACCCACTCCGCCCTCTCGCCCGTCGGCAGAGTGCCGAGCAGCTTGGCCCGCTCCGCGAGGGACACCGCGCCCGGCCCGCCCGCCTCGGGAGCCGACGGCACCCCGAGGAGGGCCCGCGCCCAGCCGGCGTCCCGTTGCCGGACGGCGGCCCGGCACCACGCCGCGTGCAGTTCACCCATCCAGTCGTCGGCCACCGGCAGCGCGACGATCTCCGCCGGAGCACGGCCGCCCAGGCGCGCCGACCAGGCGCTCAGCGGGGTCGCCTCCACCAGCTGGCCCAGCCACCAGGACCGTTCACCCCGGCCGGGCGGCGCCTTGGGCACCACGCCGTCGCGTTCCATGGCCGCATCACACTCGTGCGGCGCCTCCACGACGATCGCCGGCGTGTCCCGCGTGCGGTCGACGGCCACGCACGCGACGGCCCGCACCGCCATCCGCGCGGCGAGCGCCGAGCCCGGCAGCGCCGACAGCAGTTCGGCGGCCGTGGCCCGGACGTTGCGGCTGCGGTCGGCCAGGGCCTGCTCCAGGAACGGCTCGTCCCGGGGGCCGAGGCCGGTGCGCAGCGAGTCCAGGAACATCAGCCGGTCCTCCGCACGCTCCGTCGGCCAGGTGGACGTGAGCAGCGCGCGGCCGGCGTCGGGGTCGTGGGCCCGTATCGCCGCGAGGAGCGCGACCCGCTCGGCGAACAGTCCCTCCTGCCAGAGCCGGTCGACACGGTCGGTCTCCGCCGGGCCGGGCAGGGACGCGCCGGCGCCCGGGGCCGCGCGCAGGGCGAACCGCCAGTCCGGGTTGAACCGGGCCAGCCACAGGGCTGTCGGGCCCGCGAACTCCAGCGCCGCCGGGCGCAGGTCCGTCCGGCCCCGGGCCGCGTCGAGCAGTGCGGGCAGGGCCTCGGCCGGTGCGGCGAACCCCCGGGCGTTCGCCACCGCCAGCCACTGGGGGAGGAGTTCCATCAGATCGGGCGCGGTGCCCCTGCGGCCGCCTCCGCCGGTGCCGGGGCGGTCGGCCAGCAGCAGGGAGAGCCTGCGGGCCGCGGGGGCGGGCAGCGCCGGACGCGGGTCCTCGGGCGCCGGATCCGGCCGGGGCGCGGCCCGCCCCGGCCGCAGACCGGCCCGACGCCGTACGGTCTCGGCGGCCGCCGCGTCCAGCAGGGCGGCCGGGGCGTTCCGGCCGGGGGCCGCTCCCGGGGGCGTACGCCGGTCCGTGCCGAGGAGAGCCGCGGTGACCAGCTCCTCCCAGGCCGTCGGCGGGGAGGAGAGGGCAGCCGGGGTGCCGTTCATGACGTTCCCTTCCGTCCCGAGGGGGTGTGCGTGGCCGCCGGAGGAACGGCCGGGGTCGTGTTCGCTCAGCACAGGAGTACCGCCTCTCCGCGATCCGCCGGCCAGGCCGTGAGGGGGGTGAAGCCGCGGTGGCCGCACTCGCCGAACACCGTGACCGGATGGCCGCCGGAGAGGGCGACCAGGCGCCACAGGCCGGGGCGGGACACGGCTGCCGGCGTGAGCGGAAGGGCGGTGTCCCCGTCGGTGTCCGCCAGCTGCCAGGAGGTGCCGTCGGGAGTGGGGACGACGCCGCCGAGAGTGACGGGGACGGAGTCCAGCCAGGGGTCGTCGCGCAGGGCGGCGCCGTAGCGGGCCGCGGCTTCGGCCGTCGTCACGCCGGGCGGCCGGACGCCGGTGGGGGCGGGCGGGGCGAACCGCTCGCCCAGGGACGCCCTCCGCTGCCCCGAGCCCGGGTAGGCGGACACCTCCGCGTCCACGGCCAGGCCGACCGGCAGCGCCAGCTCGGGCGCGCGGCCGGCGGCGCCGTAGGAGAGGAGGAGGACCGTACGGCCGGAAGCGGCGCCGTGGAGCCAGACGCGGCGGGTCGTCAGTTTCGCGTCCCCCGTGTCGTACTGGGCGAGGACGAGCCAGTCGTCCCGCAGCGGCGGTCCGTCCGGCGTGGCGGGCAGGCCGACACGGGTGCGGACCGTCGCGGCCAGCGCGTCCGGCAGGCGGTCGCGGTGCAGCCAGCCCCGGTCGAGAAGGTGGAGCAGCGCGCACTCCTCCAGCAGGCGCACCGGCCAGCCGGGGCCGGAGGACGGGATCGCCCCCAACTCCCGCACCCGAGCGGCGAGCCCGGGTGCCTGGGCGTCGACCATACGGGCCGCGGTCTCCTCCCACGGCCCGTATCCCGCCTGCTCGGCCGTGGCCAGACCGGAGCGCAGCAGGTCGGCCAGCCGCTGTTCCAGCTCCGTCGCGCCCGCGGTGATCCGCTCGGCGCGGCGCTCCGCTCTCCGGCGGGCCGCCTCCGGATCGGCCGAGGCGGCCGTGGAACCCCGCGCCCCCGCTTCCCGTTTCTCCCCTGTACGCCCGCGCCGTGCCGTGATCCACGCCTCGGCCCAGTCCGGTGCCGTCCGTCCCGCGGGCACTGCGGCTTCCCCGCCGGACCACAGCAGCAGCAGCCCGAGCGCGTGCTTGCACGGGAACTTACGGCTCGGACAACTGCACGTGTACGCAGGCCCCGCGGTGTCCGCGACGTCGACGACCGTCCGGTACGGCTTGCTGCCGCTGCCCTTGCACAGCCCCCACACCATCCCCTCGTCGGAACTCCCCGTCCCGGACCACGGACCCGCCGCGCCGAGCCTGCTTCCCGCCGTGCGCGACGCGACGTCAGGCGCCAGTGCCAGCACCTGGTCCGTCGTCCAGCGCACCCCCTGCTGAGTCATGTCCTCGAAGGTAGATCCACCCACTGACAATCGCGTCGGCAGCCGGTCGGCAGCCGGTCGGCAGCCGGTCGGCAACGGCCGGCCCCGGATGACGTTTTCGCAGGTCGGAACGGATTGTCAGTGCCGTGGTGCACGGTGGACACCAGATCCGAACCGGCCGAGCTGGAGGGGGCCTCAGCCATGTCTCTGCCCGTCGACCCGACGGCGTCCGTCGACCCGTTGCCATCGGAACCACGTCAGAAGCAGCCGAGCGAGGAGAATCGGGGTGATGTGCTGCGGCCGCACGCCGAGGACGCTTTCGCCGGCGAACTCGCCGTCCTGGCCGCGCAGGACGACCGCCCGCGCCCGGCCCGCTGGAGGCTGTCTCCGTGGGCGGTCGCCACGTACCTCCTCGGCGGCACCCTGCCGGACGGCACGGTGATCTCCCCGAAGTACGTCGGACCGCGCCGCATCGTCGAGGTCGCCGTCAGCACGCTGGCGACCGACCGGGCCCTGCTCCTGCTCGGTGTGCCCGGCACCGCCAAGACCTGGGTCTCCGAGCACCTCGCCGCGGCCGTCAGCGGGGACTCCACCCTGCTGGTCCAGGGCACCGCGGGCACCCCCGAGGAGGCGATCCGCTACGGCTGGAACTACGCCCGGCTGCTGGCGCACGGCCCGAGCCGGGACGCCCTCGTGCCCAGCCCGGTCATGCGGGCCATGGCGGAGGGGACGACGGTGCGGGTCGAGGAGCTGACCCGCATCCCGGCCGACGTGCAGGACACCCTCATCACCGTCCTGTCGGAGAAGACGCTGCCGATACCGGAGCTGGGGCAGGAGGTGCAGGCCGTCCGCGGATTCAACCTGATCGCCACGGCCAACGACCGCGACCGCGGGGTCAACGAGCTCTCCAGCGCCCTGCGCCGCCGGTTCAACACGGTGGTGCTGCCGCTGCCGGCGAGTGTCGAGGCCGAGGTCGACATCGTCGCGCGGCGCGTCGAGCAGATGGGCCGCTCCCTGGAGCTGCCGGCCGAGCCCGACGGTATCGACGAGATCCGCCGGGTGGTGACCGTCTTCCGCGAGCTGCGCGACGGGATCACCTCCGACGGGCGTACGAAGGTGAAGTCGCCGAGCGGCACCCTGTCGACGGCGGAGGCGATCTCCGTCGTCACCAACGGACTCTCCCTGGCCGCGCACTTCGGCGACGGCGTGCTGCGGCCGGGTGACGTCGCCGCGGGCATCCTCGGTGCGGTCGTCCGTGACCCGGCCGCCGACCGGGTCGTGTGGCAGGAGTACCTGGAGGCGGTGGTCCGGGAGCGGGAGGGCTGGACGGACTTCTACCGGGCCTGCCGGGAGGTGAGTGCATGAGCGGCATCGACGGCGACCGGGAGCGGGACGTGAGGGGTGCGGTGGGCCGCGGGGCTGCGTGGCCGGCGCGGCCGGGGGACGACGACACGACGTGGACCCGCAGGCGGAGGGGGACGGGATGACGGGCCGCGGGACGGCCGTGGACGCGGACGTCGGCCAGCCGGTGGCGGGGGACGCCGTCCCGGGGGCATCGGCCGGCCGGGGAGCCGGCGGGGGGCGGGCGGGCGGCGGACGGGCCGGTGCGGGGGAGGCCCTGTTGCTCGGGGTGCGGCATCACGGGCCGGGGTCGGCCCGGGCCGTCCGGGCGGCGCTGGAGGCGGCGCGGCCCCGGACCGTCCTGATCGAGGGGCCACCGGAGGCCGACGCGCTGATCCCGCTGGCCGCCGACGAGGACATGCGGCCGCCGGTGGCGCTCCTCGCCCACGCCGTGGACGAGCCCGGGAGGTCGGCGTTCTGGCCGATGGCCGAGTTCTCGCCGGAGTGGGTCGCGATCCGGTGGGCCCTGGAACAGGGGGTTCCGGCCCGTTTCATCGACCTGCCGGCCGCACACACGCTGGCCTGGGACGACAGAGGTGACGAAGGTGATGGAGGTGACGGAGCCGAAGGCAGCAGCGGGGACCAGCGGGCCGCGGGGGAAGCGGGGAACGCGCACGGCGGGGAGGAGGGCGAGCGGGCCCGGGAGGGCGGGGGGAGGCCCGCGGACGGGGACGGGATCCGGGCCGATCCCCTCGCCGTGCTGGCCGACACGGCCGGCTACGACGACCCCGAACGCTGGTGGGAGGACGTCGTCGAGCACCGGGGCGCGGGGGAGCGGGACCCGTTCGCGCCGTTCGCCGTGCTGGAGGAGGCGATGGGGGCCCTGCGGGAGACGTACGGCGACGCGGGGAACGGCCGGGACGCCGTACGGGAGGCGTACATGCGGCTTCAGGTGCGGGCGGCGCAGCGGGAGTTCGGTGACGGCGAGGTGGCCGTGGTCTGCGGGGCCTGGCACGTGCCCGCGCTGCGGCGCGGGACCGGCGTCGGCGCCGACCGGGCGCTGCTCAAGGGGCTGCCCAGGGTCAAGACCGACCTGACGTGGGTGCCGTGGACGAACCGCAGACTGGCGCGGGCCGGGGGATACGGCGCCGGTGTCGAGTCACCGGGCTGGTACGGGCATCTGTTCGCCGCGCCGGACCGGCCGGTCGAGCGATGGCTGACCAAGGTGGCGGGCCTGCTGCGGCAGGAGGACCGGATCGTGTCCTCGGCGCACGTCATCGAGGCGGTACGGCTGGCCGAGGCGCTCGCCGTGCTGCGCGGCAGGCCGCTGCCCGGCCTGAGCGAGACCACGGACGCGGTGCGGGCGGTGCTGAGCGAGGGGTCGGAGGTGCCGCTGGCGCTCGTGTACGACCGGCTGGTCGTCGGGGACGTCCTGGGCGAGGTGCCGCGCTCCGCGCCCGCGGTGCCGTTGCAGCGCGACCTGGACCGGCTGCAGCGCAGGCTGCGGCTCAGACCGGAGGCGGTGGAGCGGGAGGCGGAGCTGGACCTGCGCAGGGAGAACGACGCCGAGCGCAGCGGACTCCTGCACCGGCTGCGGCTGCTGCGCGTCCCCTGGGGCGAGCCGGTGGCCTCGCGGGGCAGCACGGGCACCTTCCGGGAGACGTGGCGGCTGCGCTGGGAGCCGGAGCTGTCCGTGCGGGTGGCCGAGGCCGGCGTGTGGGGGACGACCGTGCTCGCCGCCGCGACGGCCAAGGCGGAGGCGGACGCCGTGGGAGCGCGCACCCTCGCCGAGGTGACCGCGCTCGCCGAGCGCTGTCTCCTGGCGGGTCTGCCGGAGGCACTGCCCACGGTGATGCGGGTCCTCGCCGACCGGGCGGCGCTCGACACCGACGTCGGCCACCTCGCCCGGGCGCTGCCCGCCCTCGTCCGCTCCCTGCGCTACGGCGATGTGCGCGGCACCGACACCGGTGCGCTCGCCGGCGTCGCCGCGGGCCTCGCCGAGCGGGTCTTCGTCGGTCTCCCCCCGGCCTGCGCCGCGCTGGACGCCGAGGCGGCCGAGGAGATGCGGGAACACCTGGACGCGGTGCACGGGGCGGTGCGGCTGCTGGAGGAGGCGCTCGGCCCGGGAGGGGAGCGGCCGGACGGCACCCCGGCGCGCCACGGCCCCGGCCCCGGCGCCTTGCGGGGTCGCTGGCGGACCGTGCTGCGGGTGCTGTCCGGGCGGGACGCGGTGGCGGGCGTCGTCCGTGGACGGGCCGTGCGGTTGCTGCTGGACGAGGGGGAGG
Source organism: Streptomyces sp. NPDC088812 (assembly GCF_044750285.1). Lineage (NCBI taxonomy): Bacteria > Bacillati > Actinomycetota > Actinomycetes > Kitasatosporales > Streptomycetaceae > Streptomyces > Streptomyces sp. NPDC088812. The sequence continues at coordinate 388,567 of NZ_JBIVJP010000006.1, forward strand.
TGGACGGGGACGAGGCGGCGCGGCTCATGGGGCTGGCGCTGTCACCGGGGACGCCACCGGGGGAGGCGGCCGCCTGGATCGAGGGCTTCGTAGGCGGCGGCTCCGGCGGCGGGCTGCTCTTCGTGCACGACGAGCGGCTGCTGAGCCTGGTCGACGGGTGGCTGACGGGGGTGCCGACGGAGGCGTTCACGGATGTGCTGCCGCTGCTGCGGAGGACGTTCTCGGCGTACGAGGCGGGGGTGCGCAGAACGCTCGGGGAGCTGGTGCGGCGCGGTCCCGGCCGACGGGGGAGCGGCGTGGACGCGGGTGACGGGAGACCCGGTTTCGCGGTCGGACTCGACGCGGGGCGCGCGGACGCCGTGCTGCCCGTGGTGCGGCTGCTGCTGGGGCTGGACGCGGAGGGACGGCCGCGGGACGACAACGACGGGGTGAGGGCGGGCGGATGACGACCGAGTGGACCGATCCGGGAGAGACGGAGTCCCGGCAGGAGCGGCTGCGGCGCTGGCGGCTCGTGCTCGGGGGCGAGGAGGCGGACGGCACCGGGTGCGCGCTGTCCGGGCGGGACGCCGCCATGGACGGGACGCTCGGCGCGCTCTACGGGAGACGGGACGGGGCGCCGAAGGGCCGGGAGCGGTCGGCGGGGCTAGGGGCGTCGGCGCCGTCCGTGGCCCGCTGGCTCGGGGACATCCGTACGTACTTCCCCTCCTCCGTCGTCCAGGTCATGCAGCGGGACGCCATCGACCGGCTCGGGCTGGCCACGCTGCTGCTGGAGCCGGAGATGCTGGAGGCGGTCGAGGCCGACGTGCACCTCGTCGGCACACTGCTCTCCCTGAACAAGGCGATGCCGGAGACGACGAAGGAGACGGCGCGGGCCGTCGTGCGCAAGGTCGTGGACGACCTGGAGAAGCGGCTCGCCACGCGGACCAGGGCCACGCTCACCGGTGCCCTCGACCGCAGCGCGCGCGTCACCCGCCCCCGCCACCACGACATCGACTGGAACCGCACCATCGCCGCCAACCTCAAGCACTACCTCCCCGAGCACCGGACGGTCGTGCCCGAGCGGCTCGTCGGATACGGGCGGGTCTCCCGGTCCGTGAAGAAGGAGGTGATCCTCTGCATCGACCAGTCGGGGTCGATGGCCGCTTCGGTCGTCCACGCCTCCGTGTTCGGGGCGGTGCTGGCCTCCATGCGGTCGATCAGCACCCGGCTCGTCGTCTTCGACACGGCGGTCGTCGACCTCACGGACCAGCTCGACGACCCGGTGGACGTCCTGTTCGGCACCCAGCTCGGCGGCGGCACCGACATCAACCGGGCGCTGGCGTACTGCCAGTCGCAGATCACCCGGCCCGCGGAGACGGTGGTCGTGCTGATCAGCGATCTCTACGAGGGGGGCATACGGAACGAGATGCTGAAGCGGGTCGCGGCGATGAAGGCGTCGGGGGTGCAGTTCGTCGCGCTGCTCGCGCTGTCGGACGAAGGGGCGCCCGCCTACGACCAGGAGCACGCGGCCGCGCTCGCGGCGCTCGGCACACCGGCGTTCGCCTGCACGCCCGACCTCTTCCCGGAGGTGATGGCCGCGGCGATCGAGAAACGTCCGCTGCCCGTGCCGGACGGGGAGTAGAGGAGCAGGCAGGATCGCGCAGGTGAGAAAAGGGACATGACTGCCCATCGGTAACGGGGGGCTTGCGCAATCTCGGCACCCCCGGCGAGGATCGTCGCCTCCCCCACCTCGTTCGTCGCACGGGAGGATCCTTTTCTTGGCCCGGCCTGCCGCGTTCCCCGCTGCCGCTCTGCGCGTTCCGCGCACGGCGGCCGGTCGGCGTGTGCTGCGGGCCGCCCTGCGGGGCGCGCTGCTGGTGGGCGGGTTGTTCGTGCTCGGGATCCTCTTCGGAGGTCAGGCGCAGGCGGCCGAGGGAGCGTCGGCATCGACGGCGTCGTCCCTGTCGACCACCGTGACCGTGTTCGGATCCGTGTCCGGATCTGCGCATGCGTCGGTGTCGGGAACGGTGCCGGTGTCCATCACCGCGTCCGCATCCGCGTCCGCATCGGTCTCGGTGCCGGTGCCGGTGCCGGTGCCGGTGGCGTCGGTGGTCGGGGCGGTGACGGAGGAGCTGGCCGAGGTCCGGGTGGACGTGCCGCCCTTGTCCTCCTCGCCCCTCCTGCCGAGTCTGCCGAACCTTCCGACCCTGCCGATCCTTCCCGCTCTTCCGGACCTGCCGGGTCTTCCGACGCTGCCTTCGGCGCCGTCGCTCCCCTCACTGCCGTCCCAGCCCTCTCAGCCGTCCGAGCCCTCCCAGCCGTCACTCCCGACCGTGCCGGACGCTCCGGCGTCGCCGGTGCTGCCGTCGACGCCGTCGGACCTGGAGGAGCAGCCGGGCGGCACGTCGGCGGTGCCCGTGGCGTCGACGCCGGACGCGGGTTCGGGCGTCACCGCGTTGCCGTACGGTCCGGCGAGCGCCGTGAGCGGGGTCGGGGCGGGTGCGGTGGCCCACGTGTGTGTGCAACGGGATGCGCACGCCGGTGAGGTGTCGGCGCGCGCCGGCCTCCTTCCGGCGCACCGGGGGCCCGCCGGTCACCCGGACGGTGCGCTGGGCAACGTGCCGGTCGTCGACAGCGGCTCGGCACGTCACGGCGATGCGCACGCCGTGACCCCCGGTGACCGGCTGCCGCTGCGGCTGGTGCCCGGCCGTGCCGTGCGTGCCGGCACGGCCGAGACCCGGGACAGGTACCGGGACATCCCCGTCTTCCCCGGCTAGGGCGGACCTTCCCCTCCGTAGACCTGCCGCGCGGGGGCGGAGACAGGTCTGCCCGCCCGCCCGGAGCCCTTCAGCGCTTCCGCTGCCCGCTCCGGTGCCGGGATGTCCCCAGCCTTCCGAAGTCTCGGAACCCGAGGATCTAAGGATCTGACGCACGCATGAACAAGAACCTTCGTCGTTCCGCCGCCGCCACGACCACCGGCGGCACCGCCAGCACCACCAGCACCACCAGCCCCAACGCCGGCAGCGCGGACAGCACCGGCAGCACCGGCAGCACCCTCAGCACCGGCACCGGCGGCACGGGTGCGACGACCCGGTCCGCCGAGGTCGCCGGCGCGGTGCGGACCTCCGGCATCAGGGGAGCGCAGGCCGTCCTCGGCGCCAGGGCGGCGCGGGCCGCCCTCGCCGCGGCCAAGGCGAAGGCGTTCCGGTCCGTCGTCGCGTCCGCGGGCGACCTCACCGGGAGGGGTGGCTTCTCCCACGGATGGGCCGAGGCCGTCGTGTTCACGGCCTACCCGTGGGCGGCGGAAGCCGGCGAGCCCTCCGCCGCGCACCCCGCCTGAGCCGCGCACCCCGCCCGAGCCGCGCATCGCGCGTGAGCCGCCCCGGCTCCTGACCGGCCACCCTCACCCTCACCACCCCCACTCACCCTCACCACCTCCCACTCACCACCGTCCGTCCCCACTCCCACCCCAGCGCTCCCACCCCAGCGCTCACTCCGCCCAGGGGAACGACCCCACCCCGCACCCTCCCCATCCCCCACACCACTCCCCGCCTTCCCCCACCCCCCACCGCTCACCCCGCGCAACCAACGAATGCGCGAAATCCGCTTCCGCGGGGCACAAGGACCCGGACGGCCGAAAGCCGTCGGCCGTGTCCGGCCATGGGCCCGGCGGACCGGGCGGATCGTCCTCATTGGGGTGAGAACGACCCGCCCCAGCCCCTACGGGGCTGCATTCAGGGCCTCACCGGGCGAACCCCAGCCCGGTGAGGCCCCTCACCTGCGGCACGGCGTGCCAGTGAACCAGGCATCATGTGACAGGTATCACCGCTCAGGTGTGACGTGCGATTTAGAGGGCCCCCGGAAGCAGCGATAACCTGCGAGACGGACATGCCGCGCGCTCGGACACCGTGTGCGCTTCCCTTGTGACACATGCGGTCGTCACGTTGCCCTTCGCGGCACGCCCACGCATCCAACGAACCGCGAGATCACTGATAGGGACGGAAGCGCGTGGACCTGTTCGAGTACCAGGCGAGGGACCTCTTCGCCAAGCACGATGTACCGGTGCTGGCCGGTGAAGTCATCGACACGCCTGAGGCGGCGCGCGAGATCACCGAGCGGCTGGGCGGCAAGTCCGTCGTCAAGGCCCAGGTGAAGGTCGGTGGTCGCGGCAAGGCCGGCGGTGTCAAGCTGGCCGCCACCCCGGACGAGGCCGTCGCCCGCGCGACGGACATCCTCGGCATGGACATCAAGGGCCACACGGTCCACAAGGTGATGATCGCCGAGACCGCTCCGGAGATCGTCGAGGAGTACTACGTCTCCTTCCTCCTCGACCGTGCCAACCGCACCTTCCTCTCCATCGCCTCCGTCGAGGGCGGCATGGAGATCGAGGAGGTGGCGGCCACCCGCCCCGAGGCCGTCGCCAAGACCCCGATCGACGCCATCGACGGTGTGGACGAGGCCAAGGCCCGCGAGATCGTCGAGGCCGCCAAGTTCCCGGCCGAGGTCGCCGACAAGGTCGCGAACGTCCTCGTCAAGCTGTGGGACACCTTCATCAAGTCGGACGCCCTCCTCGTCGAGGTGAACCCGCTCGCGAAGGTCGCCTCCGGTGATGTCCTCGCCCTCGACGGCAAGGTGTCGCTCGACGACAACGCCGAGTTCCGTCACCCCGAGTTCGAGGAGCTCCACGACAAGGCCGCGGCCAACCCGCTCGAGGCCGCCGCCAAGGAGAAGGGCCTCAACTACGTCAAGCTGGAGGGCGAGGTCGGCATCATCGGCAACGGCGCCGGCCTGGTCATGTCGACCCTGGACGTCGTCGCGTACGCCGGTGAGCAGCACGGCAACGTCAAGCCCGCCAACTTCCTGGACATCGGTGGCGGTGCCTCCGCCCAGGTCATGGCCAACGGCCTGGAGATCATCCTCGGCGACCCGGACGTCAAGTCCGTCTTCGTCAACGTCTTCGGTGGCATCACCGCCTGTGACGAGGTCGCCAACGGCATCGTCCAGGCCCTGAAGCTCCTGGAGGACCGCGGCGAGGAGGTCACCAAGCCGCTCGTCGTCCGCCTCGACGGCAACAACGCCGAGCTCGGCCGGCAGATCCTCACCGACGCCAACCACCCGCTGGTCCAGCGCGTCGACACCATGGACGGCGCGGCCGACAAGGCCGCCGAGCTGGCCCACGCCGCCAAGTAAGCACTCAGGACGAGGACACCAACACACCATGGCTATCTGGCTCAACAAGGACAGCAAGGTCATCGTCCAGGGCATGACCGGCGCCACCGGGCAGAAGCACACCAAGCTCATGCTCGGCGACGGCACCAACGTCGTGGGCGGCGTGAACCCGCGCAAGGCGGGTCAGTCCGTGGACTTCGACGGCACCGAGGTACCCGTCTTCGGCACCGTCAAGGAAGCCATCGAGAAGACCGGCGCCAACGTCTCCGTCATCTTCGTGCCGGAGAAGTTCACCAAGGACGCGGTCGTCGAGGCCATCGACGCCGAGATCCCGCTGGCCGTCGTGATCACCGAGGGCATCGCCGTGCACGACACGGCCGCCTTCTGGGCGTACGCCGGCAAGAAGGGCAACAAGACCCGGATCATCGGCCCGAACTGCCCCGGCATCATCACCCCGGGCGGCTCGAACGTCGGCATCATCCCCGGCGACATCACCAAGCCGGGCCGTATCGGCCTGGTGTCGAAGTCCGGCACGCTGACGTACCAGATGATGTACGAGCTCCGTGACATCGGCTTCTCGACGGCCGTCGGCATCGGTGGCGACCCGATCATCGGCACCACGCACATCGACGCGCTCGCCGCGTTCGAGGCCGACCCCGACACCGACCTGATCGTCATGATCGGCGAGATCGGTGGCGACGCCGAGGAGCGGGCCGCGGACTTCATCGCGAAGAACGTGACCAAGCCGGTCGTCGGCTACGTCGCGGGCTTCACCGCCCCCGAGGGCAAGACGATGGGCCACGCCGGTGCCATCGTGTCCGGTTCGTCCGGCACCGCCCAGGCGAAGAAGGAGGCCCTCGAGGCCGCGGGCGTCAAGGTCGGCAAGACGCCCACCGAGACGGCGAAGCTGGCCCGCGAGATCCTGGCCGGCTGAGTTTCCTGGCCGACTGTTTCCTGGCCGGCTGAGTTTCCTGGCTGACGCCGGTGGGCCCGTCCCTGTACTGGGGACGGGCCCACCGGCGTTCCTCCGCCCGCGGGGCGCTCACCTGGTCTCGGGGACGAGCCGTTCCGGGCCGTGGGCCGGCTCCGAACGCAGCTTCGCCCGCAGGGAGAGCCGCGCGTGCGACAGGGGGCCTGGAGCCGCCTTCGGCGGGACGCCCTGGACCGTTTCGCCCGGGGGGACCGGCGGCTCGTATCGGGTGGGAGCCGTGTAGAGGGTCAGGCAGGTCGCGCCGATGAGGGCGACCGTGAAGGCGATGGCCGCGCGGGTCCACTGGCGGGCGCGGTGCTCGCTGCTCCTGCGTACGGCGGTCGGCTTGGCCGCGCGGAGGCGCTCCGCGGCGGCCGTCTCCGCCAGGCGCCGGTGCAGTGCGGCGGGGTCCGCCAGGGAGGGGAGGCGGGAGGAGATCACCGCGCGGGCGTGCAGCAGGCGGTTGGCCGCCGCGGGCGTGCTCGCCTCCGTCTCGGCGGCCGTCTCCGGCAGGTCCAGGCCGACGCCGTCGTACAGCAGCAGGGTGCGGCGGTGGGGTGGCGGGAGGGTCAGGAGCACGTCCATCAGCGCGCGGTCGGAAGCGGCGGCCGGCGGGGGCTCGGGGTGGCGGAACCTGGGGCGGAACTGGTGCCAGGGGGAGAGCGCGTACTCGTACGCCGCCGCCCGCACCCAGCTCGCCGGGTCGGGGTCGACGGCCACCTCGGGCCAGCGCTGCCAGGCGAGCTGGAAGGCCCGCTCGACCGACTCGCGCGCGAGTTCGCGGCGGCCGGTGAGGAGGTAGGTCTGGCGCACCAGGGCCGGGGCGCAGAAGGCGTAGAGGGCGTCGAACGCCTGAGCGGGCGTCAGGGATGTGGAGCGGTGACGGCTCGGCGGTGAGCCCCGCCCGGCCGCCGCGCCGCCCTTCGGGACCACGAGCTCCGCATGCCCCGCCGTGACAGGCTCCGTACCTCCTGCCGCAGCGGGCTCCGTACCTGCCGCCACGACAGGCTCCGTACCTCCCGCCGCGACAGGCTCCCCGTCTCTCACGGCGGCGGGCCCCGCGCCCTCCGCCGTTGCGGGCCGCGTTCCTGCCGCCGTCGCGGGCTCCGCGCGGTTCTCCGTGTCGGCGTCGGGCGGCGGTGCGGAAGCCGTGGCGGCGGTCGTGTCCGCCGGCGTCGGCTCCTCCGGACGGGCCGTCATGTCCGCGTCGTGCGACGGGTGCAGCGGCTCGGACAGCAACTGCGCGTACGCTTCCCGCGCCCGCCCCAGCGGAGTCGAGCGGCCGGTCTCCCACCTGCGCACCAGATCACGGCTGACGCCCAGCCGTGCAGCGACCTGAGCCTGTGTCAGCGCGCGCTCCTCGCGCAGGCGTCGGCGTCCCTCGGGCGGGGGGAGCGGGGTGTCGGAGTCGGGTGTCACCGGTCGCCCCTTCGTACGAAAAAGTACATAAACGTATATTGAGCGACACAGCGGAAGTTTGCCTGTTGCGACGGAAAGGCGCGTGTCGTTGGCAGCATGACGACGTGATCCAGATGACCGCTCGCCGCTCGTCGTCGCCGCCGTCGCGCACCCGGGTGCGCGACCGCTCGCCCGGACTGGGCGCCAGCCTCCTGGGCGGGGTGCTGGCGGCCGGGCTGGGGCTCGGTTCGTTCGCCGTCCTCGTCATGGTGCTGTGGATCAGTTCGCCCTATCCCGACAGCGGTCCGGGCGGCGCGCTGCATGTCGCCGCCGCGCTCTGGCTGCTGGCCCACGGGGCGGAACTGGTGCGCGCCGACTCGCTGTCCGGGGGGCCGGCGCCCGTCGGTGTCACGCCGTTGCTGCTGCTCGCCCTGCCGGTGTGGCTGGTGCACCGGGCCGCGCGGGACACGGTGTACGGGGGTGAGGGGGAGGACGCACCGCTGGTGGGCGTGCGGACCGCATGGCTCGGGGTCGTGGTCGGGTACCTCGCGGTGGGGGCGGGCGCGGCGGTGTACGCGGCCGGGGGTGTGCTGCGGCCGGCGTGGGGATGGACGGCGGTGTGTCTGCCGGTCGTCGTGGTGGGGGCGGCCGGGGTGGGGGTGTGGACGGCGTACGGGCGTCCGCGGGGGCCGGCCGGCGGTGCGCTGCTGGTGATGCCGCGGTGGGTGGGGCGTCTGGTGCTCGCGGCCCAGGGGCGGGAGTGGGCGGGGGTGGCGCTGCGGGCGGCCGGGGCGGGGGTGGCGGTGCTCGGGGGCGGCGGTGCCTTCCTGGTGGCGGTCTCCTCGGTGTGGCACCTCGGGGCGGCGCGCGGGGCGTTCTTGCAGCTGACGGAGGGGTGGTCGGGGCGGTTCGCGGTGCTGTTGCTGTGTCTGGTGCTGGTGCCCAACGCGGCGATGTGGGGGGCGGCGTACGCGGTGGGACCCGGATTCGTTCTCGGCACCGGGCATGTGGTGGGGCCGCTCATGTCGGATCCGGCGCCCCTGCTGCCGCCGTTCCCGCTGCTCGCGGCGGTGCCGGAGGCGGGCGCCGGGGGGCCGTGGAACTGGGCGGCCGGGGTGGTGCCGGTCCTGGCCGGCGGCACGGTGGGCGTCTTCGTGGGGCGGGCGGCCGCCGAACGGTCATGGCGGTGGGCCGTACGGGTGGTCCTGGTGGCGGGGCTGGCGGGCGGGACGATGTCAGGGGTGCTCGGAGGGATGGCGGGCGGACCGCTGGGGGCGGCGGGGCTGGCCCGGTTCGGGCCGGTGGGGTGGCAGGTGGGGGCGGCGGTGGTCGTGTGGATCGTGGCGGTCGGGATGCCGGTGGTGCTGGTGACTCGGGCCTGGCTGCGCCGGAGCCCCGGCGCGGATCAGGGGGGCGGGACGGTGCCGGTGCCGGTGCCCGTGACGGTTCCGGCGCCCGCGCGGGGGCCCGTGCCGGCGGGGGCCGTTCCCGTCCCCGGGGAGTGGGACGTGGCGTACGACACCGGGCGGGAGGAGGACGACTGTGGATACGAGCCGTACGACGCGGAGAGCGCCGGGGCGGGCTGGTACGGCGACGAGGCGAGGGGGCTGCGCTGGGCGGCCTTGCGGGAGGCGGGAACAGGGGAGGCGCCCCAGGTCCCGGCCTCGGCCCCGATCGCCCGGAACCCGGCGTCGGCCCCGAAACCGACCCCGAAGCCGCACGGGGAGGACAACCCCCAGGACCGGACCGCCCCGACACCCGAGCCCCGATCGGAGTCGGAGTCGGAGCCGGAGTCGGAGCTGGAGCCGAAGTCACAACCGCAACCGCAACCGCAACCGCAACCGCAACCGCAACCGAAGGGCGCCCCGCTTCCGGAGAGCCGGCCGGAGCCGGCGGGCAAACCGGCGGACAGGACGCCGGACAAGGCGCCGCGGCACCCGACGCCGGCCTCGACGGCGACGAAGTCACCGCACAAGACACCGGACGAAGCACCGCACAGGACGACGGACTGAAAGGCGCCCCTGCCGAACCTTCCCCGCCCGACCGGCCGCCGCCAGCCCAACCGCCTGAAACTGCCTGGCCACCCGACCGCCCGAAGCCGCCCGCCCGGCCAACCACCCGCCCGAAGCCGCCCGCCCGGCCAACCACCCGCCCGAAGCCGCCCGCCCGGCCGACCAGCCACCCGAAGCCGCCCGCCCGGCCGACCAGCCACCCGAAGCCGCCCGCCCGGCCGACCAGCCACCCGAAGCCGCCCACCCGCCAGCCCAACTGCCTGGCCGACCGCCCCGCTGAAGCCGCCCCGCCGAAGTCGCCCCGCCCCCGTCGTTCTACTCGCCCACCCCCAGAACCCCCCGCAGCTCCCGCGGCAGCAGGTCACTGCACGACTGCTTCGCCTCGTTCGTCAGCGCGTCCTTCGTGCACGTGTAGTAGTCCCGGTACACGAGCTGGGTCGTGAACACCGCCGCTACCAGGGCCAGGGCCAGCGAGGCCGTGACCAGGCCGGTGACCGCGGCGGTGGTCTGGGGGCGGCCGGTGGGCGCGGGGGTGCGCGGGGCGGCCGGGTCGGTCGGGTCGGGGGTACGGGGCTTGGTGCGGAGGGCGCCGATGCCCCAGTACAGGGCCAGGCCGCCGAGCAGCAGGGCCACATAGGGCCAGCCGAAGAGGGCGAAGAAGAAGCCCCACATCCCGGACAGCAGCGCGTACCGCGCGCGGCGCTGGGCGGGGTCGGTCGGGTCCCACCGCGGGGTCGGGTTCGGGCCACCGGGATCACCCTCGGGGCCGCCGGGGCGCTGGCCGAAGCCGTCGGGGGAGCGGCCGGGCTGGCGGTCGCTCCACTGGCTGCCCCAGTGGCCGCCACCCCCGCCGCCGTTGTTCTGGCTGCCGCCGGCGCCGGGCGGGGGTCCCGGAGCGGGGTGGCGGGGCTGCCACGGCCGGTCCGGCGTGCCCTCCGGCGGCGGGGCGAAGGGGTTGTCGTCCTGGGGCTGGGACGGGGGCTGGGACTGAGACGGGGGCTGAGACGGGGGCTGAGACTGGGACGGGGACTGGGGCGGGGACTGGGGCGGGGACTGGGAGGTGCCGCCCTGCTCGTCGCCGTTCTCGCGGCCCGAGGACGCGTCGGGCGGGGACGCTGGGCGCTCCCGCAGCAGCACGGCGCCGCGCTCCCCTCCCTGCGGCGACTGCGGGGGGAGCGTGAGGAGTCGCAGACTGCGGTCCGGCATCAAGTGAGCGTCTTCCCCTAGGTGATCACATCGGTGATTACGGCTGTCTGGTGCTGGCGGTCACTCCGGGAACGCTCCGCGCAACGACCGCGTTCCCGAGTCCGCTCGTCTCAGACGCTACCTTCCGGCCACGCCCCCGTCCCGTGGGGGCCGTCCGGTGTGCCGGTATCGTTGCTGACGGTCGGCCGCTTCGTAGACTTCCCCGTATCCCGGGGCGCGAAGCACTTGTACGACCGCACAAACGCACCCCCGAGAAAGGGCCCCGCCGTGGCCGCCAAGCCCGTGGCCGAGCCGGCCAAGCGCCTTGTCGTGCTCGTCTCCGGATCCGGTACGAACCTCCAGGCGCTGCTCGACGAGATCGCCGCCACCGGTGTCGAGGCGTACGGCGCCGAGATCGTCGCCGTGGGCGCCGACCGCGAGGGCATCGAGGGGCTCGCGCGGGCCGAGCGGGCCGGGATCCCGACCTTCGTGCGGAAGGTCAAGGACTACGGCACCCGCGCGGAGTGGGACGCGGCGCTCGCCGAGGCGGTCGCCGCCCACGAGCCCGACCTGGTGGTGTCCGCCGGGTTCATGAAGATCGTGGGCAAGGAGTTCCTGGCGCGGTTCGGCGGGCGGTTCGTCAACACCCACCCCGCTCTCCTCCCCAGTTTTCCCGGTGCCCACGGCGTCCGTGACGCCCTCGCGTACGGCGCCCGGGTCACCGGCTGCACCGTCCACTTCGTCGACGACGGCGTCGACACCGGCCCGATCATCGCCCAGGGCGTGGTCGAGATCCGGGACGAGGACGACGAGAGCGCGCTGCACGAGCGCATCAAGGAAGTCGAGCGAAGGCTGCTCGTCGAGGTCGTGGGGCGGCTCGCCCGCAACGGCTATCGCATTGAGGGACGAAAGGTAGTTATCCAGTGACCGCCGACAGCACTGTCACGGCCCAGAACACCCAGCGGGCCATCCGTCGCGCGCTCGTCAGCGTCTACGACAAGACCGGGCTGGAGGAGCTCGCGCGCGGGCTGCACGAGGCCGGCGTCGAGCTCGTCTCCACCGGCTCCACCGCCGCCCGGATCGCCGCGGCCGGCGTCCCCGTCACCAAGGTCGAGGAGCTCACCGGCTTCCCCGAGTGCCTGGACGGCCGCGTCAAGACCCTGCACCCCAAGGTCCACGCCGGCATCCTCGCCGACCTGCGGCTCGAGGACCACCGGCGACAGCTCGCCGAGCTGGGCGTGGAGCCGTTCGACCTCGTCGTCGTCAACCTCTACCCCTTCCGCGAGACCGTCGCCTCCGGGGCCTCGCCCGACGAGTGCGTCGAGCAGATCGACATCGGCGGGCCGTCCATGGTGCGCGCCGCCGCCAAGAATCATCCCTCCGTCGCCGTCGTGACCAGCCCCGAGCGCTACGACGACGTCCTCGCCGCGGTGAAGGCCGGCGGCTTCGACCTCACCACCCGCAAGCGGCTCGCCGCCGAGGCCTTCCAGCACACGGCCGCCTACGACGTGGCGGTCGCCTCCTGGTTCGCCTCCTCCTACGCGCCCGTCGACGAGTCGCGGTTCCCCGACTTCCTCGGCGCCACCTGGGAGCGCAAGAACACCCTCCGCTACGGCGAGAACCCGCACCAGCCCGCCGCCCTCTACGTCGACGGCACGGGCGGCGGCCTCGCCGAGGCCGAGCAGCTGCACGGCAAGGAGATGTCGTACAACAACTACACGGACACGGACGCCGCGCGCCGTGCCGCGTACGACCACGACGAGCCGGCCGTCGCGATCATCAAGCACGCCAACCCCTGCGGCATCGCGATCGGCGCGGACGTCGCCGAGGCGCACCGCAAGGCGCACGCCTGCGACCCGCTGTCCGCGTTCGGCGGCGTGATCGCCGTGAACCGGCCGGTCAGCAAGGCCATGGCCGAGCAGGTCGCGGAGATCTTCACCGAGGTCATCGTGGCGCCCGACTACGAGGACGGCGCGCTGGAGGCCCTCGCCAAGAAGAAGAACATCCGGGTGCTGAAGGCTCCGGGCGCTCCCGCGAACCCCGTCGAGGTCAAGGCCGTCGACGGCGGTGCGCTGCTCCAGGTGACGGACCGGCTCCAGGCCGACGGCGACGACCCGGCGAACTGGACCCTGGCCACCGGCGAGGCGCTCTCCGCCGACGAGCTGCGGGAGCTGGCCTTCGCCTGGAAGGCCTGCCGGGCCGTGAAGTCCAACGCGATCCTGCTCGCCAAGGACGGCGCCTCGGTCGGCGTCGGCATGGGGCAGGTCAACCGGGTCGACTCCGCGAAGCTGGCCGTCGAGCGGGCCGGTGCCGAGCGCGCGCAGGGCTCGTACGCCGCCTCGGACGCGTTCTTCCCCTTCCCGGACGGGCTGGAGATCCTCACCGAGGCCGGCGTCAAGGCCGTGGTCCAGCCGGGCGGTTCGGTCCGTGACGAGCTGGTCGTCGAGGCCGCGCGGAAGGCGGGCGTCACGATGTACTTCACCGGGACGCGGCACTTCTTCCACTGAGCCGCGGTGAACGGAACCGCGTGAACGGAACCGTGGTGAACCGAACCGCGGTGAAGTGAACCGTGGTGAAGTGAACCGCGGTGGCGTGAACCGCAGTGACGTGAACCGCGGTGACGTGAACGGGCAACGGCCCGCCGGTCGATGACCGGCGGGCCGTTCGCGCTGTCAGCCGAAGGATTCAGCCGTCGTCCGTCGCGTACCGCTCAGTGGGAGCGGATCACGATCGAGCTGCACACCTTGTCGGCGAACGTCTGCCTCTTGGCGTCCCACGCCGGCCACAGCCAGCCCAGGTAGCAGGGCAGGCTGTCCAGGAAGTGGGCCAGCCGGCGGACGAACGCCATGCCGACGCCGAGCGGCTGTCCGTCGATCTCCCGCACCAGACGGATGCCCAGCGCCTTCTTGCCGACCGTCTGACCGGTGCGGCCCTCCTGGATCAGCTGCCAGATGGCGACGGCGATGAAGACGAGGGCGCCTATCACCGCGAGCGCCGGGGTGTCCCGGCCGAAGATGATGAGGGCGTAGGGGACCGCGAAGATCAGCGCGTCGACCAGGGTGCCCAGGAAGCGCTGGCCCCAGTTCGCGTACGGCGGCTGCACGCCGTAGCCGGCCTGCTGCGGGTAGCCGTGGTCCTGCTGGGGGTAGCCGGGCTGCTGCGGGTATCCCGGCTGCTGGGGATAGCCGGGCTGCTGCTGGGGGTAGCCGGGCTGGGGCTGGCCGTAACCCTGCTGGGGGACGCCCTGCGGCGCCTGCTGCCCGTAGCCGGGCTGGCCGTAGCCGGGCTGCCCCTGCTGGGGGTTCTGCGGCTGACCGTAGGGGTCGCTGGGCGGGCCGAAGCTCATGACGGTTTTCCTCCGTTGCACGACTGGGGGACGAGGCGGGGCGCGCGGAGGAACATCGATGAACGAGCGGTACGCCCCCCAACACTGACCGCATACTGCGGGACTCATCGTTCTAAGAGAGACGAGTTCCTGTCCAGTCGTATTGTCCAGGCTTTGTGCAAGTGCAACCTGGCGGCTCCCCACCGGAACGATCATCGGTCCGGGCGCGGGGCGGCCCCCTCCGGGTCCCGTCGGCCATTCTCCGGCCATCCGCCGGGCATCCTTCGGGCACCCTTCGGGCCGGGGTGCCCCGGATTGGAACCGGGGGGCCGTCATCCGGGAGGATGGGGTCATGACCGCCCAGATTCTCGATGGCAAGGCCACCGCAGCCGAGATCAAGTCGGATCTGACCGCCCGCGTGGCGGCGCTGAGGGAGAAGGGCGTGACGCCCGGCCTCGGCACGATCCTCGTCGGGGACGACCCCGGCAGCCAGAAGTACGTCGCCGGCAAGCATCGCGACTGCGCCCAGGTGGGCATCGCCTCCATCCAGCGCGAACTGCCCGCCACGGCCACGCAGGAGGAGATCGAGGCGGTCGTACGGGAACTCAACGAGGACCCCGCCTGCACCGGTTACATCGTCCAGCTGCCGTTGCCGAAGGGCATCGACGAGAACCGCGTGCTGGAGCTGATGGACCCGGCCAAGGACGCCGACGGCCTCCACCCGACGAACCTCGGCCGGCTCGTGCTCAACGAGCCCGCGCCGCTGCCCTGCACGCCCAACGGCGTGCTGACGCTGCTGCGCCGCCACGGCGTCGAGATCAAGGGTGCCGAGGTCGTCGTCGTCGGCCGGGGGGTGACCATCGGGCGTTCGATGCCGCTGCTGCTGACCCGGCGCAGCGAGAACGCCACGGTGACCCAGTGCCACACCGGCACCCGCGACCTCCCCGCCCACCTGAAGCGCGCCGACATCGTCATCGCCGCCGCCGGTTCGGCCCACCTGGTCCGGGCCGAGGACATCAAGCCGGGCGCGGCCGTCCTCGACGTCGGCGTCTCCCGCAACGCCGAGGGCAAGATCGTGGGCGACGTCCACCCGGGCGTCCGCGAGGTCGCCGGCTGGATTTCTCCGAACCCGGGCGGCGTCGGCCCGATGACCCGCGCGCAACTGCTCGTCAACGTGGTCGAGGCGGCGGAGCGCAGTGTCGGCTGAGCCCCGGGACATCTCCGGCGCACCCGAGGACGCCCAGAACACCGGGAACGCCACAGCCACCACCACCGACGGCGTCGACGACGCCAAGCCCGTCGAGGAGACGCAGCGCCTCGACGCCGGGGACACCGAGAACACCGGGGACATCGAGAACACCGGGGACATCGAGAACACCGGGGACACCGGGGACACCGAGAACACCGGGGACATCGAGGTCCGCGACCCCGTCAGCGCGCCTGATGTCGACGGTGTGCCGCGCCGTGCCACGCGCCGCTTCCCGCTGTTCACCCGGGACACCGCGCGCCCCGAGGGCGGCGGCCGGGCCGCGCCGGGCGACGCCCCTGCGCCCGCCCGGCAGTGGCCGATACTCACCGTCCTGGGCATGGTCGCGCTCGGCCTGCTGCTGACCGCGCTCGACCTGTTCCGGATCGGCACGATCCTGATCGGCGTCGCCCTGCTCGCCGGTGCGGCGCTGCGCTGGCTGCTGCCCGGCGTCGGCATGCTCGCCGTCCGCTCCCGGTTCACCGACATAGCGACCTACGGCGTGCTGGGCGCGGCGATCGTCCTGCTGGCGATGATGGCCCAGCCGAACCCGTGGTTGCAGATCCCGTTCCTCAAGGACACCCTGCACTTCACGGTCGACAGCTGACCGCACGCCGGTACGGCGGCCCGTCCCCTCCCCCGAGTCAGGACGGGCCGCCGACGCGTTCCACGCTCCCGTACCGCCCACGCCCGTTCAACGGCCGGCGGCCCGCTGTGGCACAGCGGTGACCGTTCCGCCACCGTGTCCGCGCCCCGCCACAGTTCCGGCCGCCCCGGGAACCGGCCACCCGCCCGACGTCGTCGTCCCTCGACGTCGTCCGTCGCGTCCGGGCACGGGGAGGGTCCGGGCACGAGGAGGGCTCGGGCACGGGGAGGGTCTGGGCACGAGGAGGGCTCGGGCACGGGGAGGGTCCGGGCACGCGGAAGGCTCGGGCACGCGGAAGGCTCGGGCAGCCGGAGTGTTCGGGGCGGCCGGGGCGTCCGGCCGGGCGCTAACGTGACCGGACAGGGGACACGGCGCAGGAAGGGGGGATCGATGCCTCGCTGGAAGGACCTGCCCGACGCACTCGACCCGCAGGTCAGGGAGTTCGTCGGGCACCTGCGGCAGATCGTGGACCGGGACGGCCTGACCCTCGGCCGGCTCGCCGAGCGCACGCACTACGGCAGGGACTCCTGGGAGCGGTACCTCAGCGGCCGGCTGCTCGCCCCCAAGGGCGCGGTCGTCGCCCTCGCCGAGATCACCGGCACCGACCCCGCCCCGCTGGTCACCTTGTGGGAACTGGCCGAACGCGCCTGGAGCCGCGCGGAACTCCGCCAGGACCTGGGGGCGCAGGCCGTACGCCTCTCCCGTGCCCGGACGGTGACGGTGACGGCGCCGGTGCCCGGGGCCGCCGGGCCGGCGGGGGCGTCGCGGACACCGCCGCCGGTGCCGGAACGCGGAGACGGCGCTTCCGCGGAGGACGCGGGTCCGCCGCCCGGCCGTCACGCGCGGCGGCCGGCGCTGTTCCTCGCCGGTGTCGCCGGGGTGGTGATCGTCGTGGTGGGCGCCTTCTTCCTCACCGACGGGGGCAGTCCCCGCGAGGAGCGGACCGCCGCCGGGCCGCCCGCCCCGTCCGCCCCGTCCGCGTCCCCCAGCCCCTCCCTGCCGCCCGGCGTCCTGTGCGGCGGCGCCGGCTGCGCCGGAAAGGACGCGGAGCTGATGGGGTGCAGCGGCGCCCTGGCGACCACGGCGACGAGCGTGACCGTCGGCACGACCCTCGTCGAGGTGCGCTACAGCCGGACGTGCGGGTCCGCCTGGGGACGGATCACCCGGGCCGGGCTCGGGGACCAGGTGACGGTGACGGTGACGGCCGGGTCGGTCCGGCAGGCCGGCGACATCACCACCACCGGCGACACCATCGCGTACACGCCGATGGTGGCGGTGCGGGAGCCGGGACAGGCACGGGTCTGCGCGGTGCTGGCGTCGGGGCTGGAGGGGTGCACGCCGTAGCCGGGGGCGGGCGGGTGTCCGGTGGACTCCCGGCCGGGGGCGCCGGGTGACCGCGTCGCCCGACGGGGACGCCGGGAGACCGTCGCCCGACGGGACGCCGGGAGACCGTCGCCCGACGGGACGCCGGGAGACCGTCGCCGGACCGGTGACCGTCGCCGGACCGGTCGTTGGGCCGATCGGGTGGGAAGGTGTCGGCGGGCGAGAAAACCGGCGCTCGGAGGATTACCGGCGCCCGCCTCGGGCACGCGGAACGTACCCCCACGGGAGTCCGGCACATCCGGCACCCCCACCCGGCGGTCGCCCGTCCTCCTCTCCCGGACCGGCGGCCGCCGTTCCACGCCCCCCGCACCCGCGCCCCGCTCCGTCCCCTCCGTCCCCTCCGTTCCGTGCCGTCGGCAGGCCGCGCGCGGCGTCCGGGCCGGTGGCGGGGGGTGTGCGGGAGCGGTTGTGGGACGGACCACACTCCACCCCGGACGTCCGGAATCCCGGATGCGCGATAGCCTGACCGCTGGATGGATCTCTTGACGCCAAGAGATCGATCAAACGTCCGGGGCAGGGACGCCCCACCGCCAGCTGTCATACGGAGAACGCCATGACCCGCACTCCCGTGAACGTCACCGTCACCGGCGCGGCCGGCCAGATCGGTTACGCCCTGCTCTTCCGCATCGCCTCCGGCCAGCTGCTCGGCGCGGACGTGCCGGTCAAGCTGCGCCTGCTGGAGATCACCCCGGCGCTGAAGGCCGCCGAGGGCACGGCCATGGAGCTGGACGACTGCGCGTTCCCGCTGCTCCAGGGCATCGACATCAGCGACGACCCGAACGTCGCCTTCGACGGCGCCAACGTCGCCCTCCTCGTGGGCGCCCGCCCCCGCACCAAGGGCATGGAGCGCGGTGACCTCCTGGAGGCCAACGGCGGCATCTTCAAGCCGCAGGGCAAGGCCATCAACGACCACGCCGCGGACGACATCAAGGTCCTCGTCGTCGGCAACCCGGCCAACACCAACGCCCTCATCGCCCAGGCCGCCGCGCCGGACGTACCGGCCGAGCGCTTCACCGCGATGACCCGCCTCGACCACAACCGCGCGCTGACCCAGCTCGCGAAGAAGACGGGCTCGACGGTCGCCGACATCAAGCGCCTGACCATCTGGGGCAACCACTCCGCCACCCAGTACCCCGACATCTTCCACGCCACCGTCGCCGGCAAGAACGCCGCCGAGGTCGTCAACGACGAGAAGTGGCTGGCCGAGGACTTCATCCCGACCGTCGCCAAGCGCGGTGCCGCGATCATCGAGGCCCGTGGCGCGTCCTCCGCCGCCTCCGCCGCCAACGCCGCCATCGACCACGTGCACACCTGGGTCAACGGCACCGCCGAGGGCGACTGGACCTCCATGGGCATCCCGTCCGACGGCTCCTACGGCGTCCCGGAGGGCCTGATCTCCTCCTTCCCGGTCACCACCAAGAACGGCACGTACGAGATCGTCCAGGGCCTGGACGTCAACGAGTTCTCCCGCGCCCGGATCGACGCCTCCGTGCAGGAGCTGGCGGAGGAGCGCGAGGCAGTCCGCGCGCTCGGCCTCATCTGATCCGCCCGCGCGAACCGGACAGCTCGCGCGCACCGAACCGACCTGGTCCCCGGCCGGCATCGAGCCGCCCGGGGACCGGTGCGTCCGGTCCCTGTGCTCGGGGCCCCGACGGCGCCCCCGCCCGGCCCTCGTGCTCGGGGCTTCGACGGTGCCCCGCCCGGCCCTCGTGCTCGGGGCTTCGACGGTGCCCCGCCCGGCCCTCGTGCTCGGGGCTTCGACGGTGCCCCGCCCGGCCCTCGTGCTCGG
>NZ_JBIVJP010000007.1:0-78859 GCF_044750285.1 Streptomyces sp. NPDC088812
TGTACTCACCCGAGAGACTCTCTCAGGCTTTCCTCCGGGCTTTTCCCTTCGGTCTTGCGTTTCCGACTCTATCAGATCTTTTCTCGATCCGATTTTCTCGGTGCTTTCCAGGTTCCCGCTTTTGTTTCGCGGTTTCCTTTCCGGCGGTTCCGACTTTATCAGAAGTTCTGAGTCGGTTTTCCCGGCCCCTCCCGGGGTGGTCCCTGCATGCTTGAAGCTGCCGGGTTCCCGTTCAGGCGGAGCCGTAAACGTACTGGAGCGGGGCGCCCCGATGCAAATCGAGGGGCCCCGCTCCAAGTCCACGCGGATGACGGGTCGTCCGCGGGTCAGACCTCCACGACGACCGGGAGGATCATCGGCCTGCGGCGGTAGGTGTCGGAGACCCACTTGCCCAGCGTGCGGCGGATGAGCTGCTGCAGCTGGTGGGGCTCGACCACGCCGTCCTGGGCCGAGCGCTCCAGGACTTCGGTGATCTTCGGGAGGACGGCCGAGAAGGCCGAGTCCTCGATGCCCGAACCGCGGGCCTGGACGTGCGGACCGCCCGTGATCTTGCCGGTGGAGGCGTCCACCACGACGAAGACCGAGATGATGCCCTCGTCGCCCAGGATCTTGCGGTCCTTCAGTGCCGGCTCGCCCACGTCGCCGACCGACAGCCCGTCGACGTACACATAACCGGCCTGGACCTTGCCGGAGATCTTGGCCTTGCCCTCGACGAGGTCGACGGCGACGCCGTCCTCGGCGATGACGATCCGGTCGTGCGGCACGCCGGTCAGGGCGCCCAGCTCGGCGTTGGCCCTCAGATGGCGCCATTCGCCGTGGACCGGCATCAGGTTCTTGGGGCGGCAGATGTTGTAGAAGTACAGGAGCTCGCCCGCGGACGCGTGGCCGGAGACGTGCACCTTGGCGTTGCCCTTGTGGACGACGTTCGCGCCCCAGCGGGTCAGGCCGTTGATCACGCGGTAGACCGCGTTCTCGTTGCCGGGGATGAGCGACGACGCCAGGATCACCGTGTCGCCCTCGACGATGCGGATCTGGTGGTCGCGGTTGGCCATGCGGGACAGCGCGGCCATCGGTTCGCCCTGGGAGCCCGTACAGACCAGGACCACCTCGTGGTCGGGGAGGTCGTCGAGGGTGCGGACGTCCACCACCAGGCCCGGCGGGACCTTGAGGTACCCGAGATCACGGGCGATGCCCATGTTGCGGACCATCGAGCGGCCGACGAAGGCGACGCGGCGGCCGTACTCGTGGGCCGCGTCCAGGATCTGCTGGATGCGGTGGACGTGGCTGGCGAAGCTGGCCACGATGATCCGCTTGCGGGCGTTGGCGAAGACCGTGCGCAGGACGTTGGAGATGTCCCTCTCGGGCGGGACGAATCCCGGGACCTCGGCGTTCGTCGAGTCGGCGAGGAGGAGGTCGATCCCCTCTTCGCTCAGACGTGCGAAGGCGTGGAGGTCCGTGAGGCGGTTGTCCAGCGGCAGCTGGTCCATCTTGAAGTCGCCCGTGTGGACCGCCATGCCGGCCGGTGTGCGGATGGCGACCGCGAGGGCGTCCGGGATGGAGTGGTTGACCGCGATGAACTCACAGTCGAACGGGCCGATGCGCTCGCGGTTCCCCTCCGCCACTTCGAGGGTGTACGGGCGGATGCGGTGCTCCTGGAGCTTGGCCTCGATGAGGGCGAGGGTCAGCTTGGAGCCGATCAGCGGGATGTCCGGCTTCTCCCGGAGGAGGTAGGGGACGCCGCCGATGTGGTCCTCGTGGCCATGGGTGAGGACGATGCCCTCGATGTCGCCGAGGCGGTTCCGGATGGACGAGAAGTCCGGCAGGATCAGGTCGATTCCGGGCTGCTCCTCCTCGGGGAAGAGCACTCCGCAGTCGAGGATCAGCAGGCGGCCGCCGTACTCGAAGACCGTCATGTTGCGGCCGATCTCTCCGAGACCGCCCAGTGGGGTGACCCGCAGGCCGCCCTCGGGGAGCGGCGGAGGCGGGCTCAGTTCGGGGTGCGGATGACTCAAAAGACTCTCCTCAACCACACGCGCCACGTACCGGTCGGGCACGTGGCGCGCGTGACGTTCGTGCAGAAGCAGTTGTCGTGTGGAAGGTGCAGGCGCCGGTGGGCCTGCCGTGTTCGGTCGTATTCAGTTGTGAAGTCTGGTGTCAGAGCTGTACCCCGCCCGCGGCAAGATCGATCTTGAGCTGTTCGATCTCTTCGGCGGAGCACTCGACCATGGGGGCGCGCAGCGGGCCCGCGGGCAGGCCCTGGAGGGTGAGGGCGGCCTTCGTGGTCATGACGCCCTGGGTGCGGAACATGCCCGTGTACACCGGGAGCAGCTTCTGGTGGATCTCGGTGGCCTTCTGGACCTCGCCGGCGACGAAGGCGTCCACGAGGGCGCGCAGGTCGGGGGTGACGACGTGGCCGACGACCGAGACGAAGCCGACCGCGCCCACGGAGAGCAGCGGCAGGTTCAGCATGTCGTCACCGGAGTACCAGGCGAGGCGGGAGCGGGCGATCGCCCAGCTCGCGCGGCCGAGGTCGCCCTTGGCGTCCTTGTTGGCCACGATCCGCGGGTGCTCCGCGAGGCGCACGAGCGTCTCGGTGTTGATCGGGACACCGCTGCGGCCGGGGATGTCGTAGAGCATGACCGGCAGCTCGGTGGCGTCGGCGATGGCCGTGAAGTGGCGGTACAGGCCCTCCTGAGGGGGCTTGTTGTAGTACGGGGTGACGGCCAGGAGGCCGTGGGCGCCCGTCTTCTGCGCCGCGTGCGCCAGCTCGATGCTGTGGCGCGTGTCGTTGGTGCCGACGCCGGCCACGACGTGGGCCCGGTCGCCGACGGCCTCCAGGACGGCTCGTACCAGGTCCGATTTCTCCGCGTCGCTGGTGGTCGGGGACTCGCCGGTGGTGCCGTTGACGATCAGGCCGTCGTTGCCTGCGTCCACCAGGTGGGTGGCGAGCCGCTGTGCGCCGTCGAGGTCGAGTGCGCCGTCTGCCGCGAAGGGCGTGACCATGGCGGTGAGGACCCGCCCGAAGGGGGTCTGCGGAGTGGAGGTCGGAGCCATGGGTAACACGCTACTCGTTGCTCAGGGCGGGGTCTGCCCTCGGGGCGGGCGACAAGTCGTGACAAAGGTGGAGCCCGGCACTGCCTGCTCGGGGGTTCAAGCAGTGCCGGGTCCGTTTGATCAGGCTAGATGAACTTCCGCAAATGCCGCAATACGGACACTTCACACGGATGATCCGTACATACGTCTTCGATCACGGGGCGACACGGCCGTTGGCGTTGAAGGCCGCGTAGGTGAGGGGCATGAGCCTGGCCCACTCGGCCTCCATCTTCTCGCCGACCATCTCGATCTCCCGCTGCGGGAAGGACGGGACCTTGGCCAGTTCGTGCTGGGTGCGCAGGCCCAGGAAGTGCATCAGGGAGCGGGCGTTGCAGGTGGCGTACATCGAGGAGAACAGGCCGACGGGGAGGACCGCGCGGGCGACCTCGCGGGCGACACCGGCGGCGAGCATCTCCTGGTAGGCCAGGTACGCCTCGCGGTACGAGTCCTCCATGGTGCGCTCGACCAGCTCCTGCTGGGCCTCGGTGCCCTCGACGAAGACGTACTTGCCGGGGCGGCCCTCCTGGACGAGCTTGCGGGAGGCGTCGGGGACGTAGAAGACGGGCTGGAGCTCCCGGTAGCGGCCGCTCTCCTCGTTGTACGACCAGCCGACGCGGTGACGCATGAACTCGCGGAAGACGAAGATCGGGGCGCTGATGAAGAAGGTCATCGAGTTGTGCTCGAAGGGGCTGCCGTGGCGGTCCCGCATCAGGTAGTTGATCAGGCCCTTCGAACGCTCGGGGTCCTTGTTCAGCTCGTCCAGGGACTGCTCGCCGACGGTCGAGACGCGGGCGGCGAACAGCACGTCGGCGTCGGACGCGGTGTGCTTGACCAGTTCGACGGTGACGTCGCTGCGGGTGAAGATCTTGGATTCGTCGACGGGCCTGTCGGTCACAGTGCGGAGGTCCTTCCGGGTCGGCTTGAACGCGGCGTCAACTCTACGGGGGTGCCGGGGGCGGGTCCTCACGGGCATGCCTCGGATTCGTCCGGGACGTCTCGTGAAATGGGGCACGTTTTCGGGCACCCGGTCGTCTGTATCAGTGATGCGTATCGGTGACACGTACCGGTGACGACGTCCACGCGACTTCCCAAGGAGGACTGACCCATCATGTTCCGTCGGCGCGAGTCCGTACCCTTCGCCTTCCTCGCCGAAGCCGACAGGTTCCGCAGCAATGTCGCCCCGCCGCCCCGGGAGCGGTCCTCCGTCGGGCAGATAGCCGGGCGCTGGCTGCTGGGGCTCACCATCGTGGCCGCGCTGGTGGGATCCCTGGTCATCGGGATGCCGGCGCTGTCCCAGGACCAGTCCGCACGGACGCAGCAGTCGCAGGCGTCGGAGGGACGCTGACTCCTCCGCCGTCCTCCGAAGGGTGCGGGAGTACTCCCACGGGACCCCGAAGGTGGTGGGGACGGGCGGGGGGCGGATAGCCTCTCCGGGCACAGCCCACGCATGGATCGAGTGAGGACCAGCCGTGCCCCTGTCCTTCCTGGCGGCCGACCGCGCCTTCGAAACGGTGGACGACGTCGCGTTGCCCTTCGACGACCGTGACCACTGGCGGCGCCCCTATCGTCCCGGGCCCTGCCGTGTCGGCGCGGCCGCGCTGTGTCTGCTGCTCGCCTCCTACGTGCTGTTCGCGGCGGTCGTGATCGCGCTGACCAGTTCGGTGTCGGAGGCCGGCGTGATCTTCGGCGTCTCGCTGCTGGTGATCGCCGCCGCGCTGCGACTGCTGCGGATGGGCGTATGGGTGAGTGCGCGCGGGCTGCGGCACGTGGGCTTCCTCCGCACCCGGACGGTGTCCTGGGGCCGGGTGGCGGCCGTACGGACCGTGCAGCAGCCGGTGCGCTGGCTGGGTCTGCCGCGGACCGTGCAGGGCCAGGCCCTGACGCTGCTGCGGCGGGACCGCGCGACGGACGGTGCCCTGCCGCTGCTGACCACGCACGGGGCCGACTTCTTCGGACGGGTCGAGGCCTTCGACCGGGCCGCGGACGCGGTGGAGGCCTGGGCCGAGGAGTACGGGCCGCACTGAGCCCGGAGGCGTACGGCGAGGGGCCCGACCGGCGCGTGTGCCGGTCGGGCCCCTCGCCGTCGACCTCCGGGTGCGTGTGTCCGTGCCCACTGCCCGGGCCCGGCCTTCGGGTGCCTGTCCGTGCCCTCTGCCCGGGGGTGCCGTCCGTTTCAGGGGGAGGACGGGTGCCGTGCGCTCCCGTGCAGGCTGATCGCGTGTTGCATGGCCTTGCGGGCGCGCGGGGTGTCCCGGGCGTCGTGGTACGCGACGGCGAGGCGGAACCAGGTCCGCCAGTCGTCGGGGGCGGCTTCCGTCTCGGCCTTGCGCCGGGCGAAGACCTCGTCGGCGGAGTCGCGGTCGATCCGGCCGCCGGGGGTGCGCTTGAGCTCGTCGACGGGCAGACCGCCCTCGGCGTCGAGTTCGGCGGCGAGCCGGTTGGCGCGGCGGACGAACTGGGTGTTCTTCCACAGGAACCAGACGCCGATGACCGGCAGGATCAGCACCGCCACGCCGAACGTGACGGTCAGGACCGTGCCGGACTGGATGAGCATGACGCCGCGGGTGCCGACCAGGAGGAAGTAGACGACCAGGACGGCGGCCGTGAGGGCGTAGGAGAGCTTTGCGCGCATGACGGTCGGGGCTCAGTTCAGGTCGAGGAAGTGTTCCAGGCCGAAGGTCAGGCCCGGGGTCGTCACCACACGGCGGGCGCCCAGCAGGATGCCCGGCATGAAGCTGCTGTGGTGCAGGGAGTCGTGCCGGACGGTGAGGGTCTCACCCTCGCCGCCCAGCAGGACCTCCTGGTGGGCGAGCAGGCCGCGCAGGCGGACGGCGTGGACGGGCACGCCGTCGACGTCCGCGCCGCGGGCGCCGTCCAGGGCCGTCACCGTGGCGTCCGGCGCCGGGGCGGAGCCGGCCCTGCGGCGGGCCTCGGCGATGAGCTGGGCGGTGCGGGTGGCGGTGCCGGAGGGGGCGTCCACCTTGTTCGGATGGTGCAGCTCGACGACCTCGACGGACTCGAAGTACGGGGCGGCGATCTGTGCGAACTTCATGGTCAGCACGGCTCCGATGGAGAAGTTCGGCGCGATGAGCACGCCCGTCTCCGGCGACTCGGCCAGCCAGCCCTTCAGCTGCGCGAGGCGCTCGTCGGTCCAGCCGGTGGTGCCGACGACGGCGTGGATGCCGTGCCGTACGCAGAATTCGAGGTTGTCCATGACCGAGGCCGGGGTGGTCAGCTCGACGACGACCTGGGCGCCGGTCTCGGCCAGCGTCTCCAGCTTGTCACCGCGGCTGAGGGCCGCCACCAGTTCCAGGTCCTCGGCGGCCTCGACCGCCCGAACCGCCTCGGACCCGATCCGGCCCTTGGCGCCGAGGACCGCCACGCGCAGCTTGCTCATCTGTTGCTTCCTTACCGAGGGTGCTTTTCCGGAGGTGATCACTGGTGGTGATCACTGGTGGTGATCACTGGTGGTGATCACTGGTGGTGATCACTGGTGGTGATCACTGGTGGTGATCACTGAGGGCTGAGGGGTGACTCACCGGGGGTGCTCACCGAGAGGTGGTCCGACCGGTGGTCACCGAAGGGTCTGCCGAGGACGTGCGGGCCGCTGGTGTCAGGCCACGGCGTCGTGCAGACGGGCCGCCTGTTTGTCCTTCAGCGGGCCGATGACCGACAGCGACGGCCGCCGTCCCAGGACGTCGCGGGCCACCGAGCGCACCTCGTCCGGGGTGACCTCCGCGATGCGGGTCAGCATGTCGTCGACGGACATCTGCTCGCCCCAGCACAGTTCACTCTTGCCGATGCGGTTCATGAGCGCGCCGGTGTCCTCCAGGCCGAGGACGGTGGAGCCCCTGAGCTGGCCGACGGCGCGGCCGATCTCCTCGTCGGACAGGCCGTGCTCGGCGACGTGGTCGAGCTCGTCGCGGCAGATCTTCAGCACGTCGTGCACCTGGCTGGGCCGGCATCCGGCGTACACCCCGAACAGGCCGCAGTCGGCGAAGCCGGAGGTGTACGAGTAGACGCTGTAGGCCAGGCCGCGCTTTTCGCGGACCTCCTGGAAGAGCCGCGAGGACATCCCGCCGCCGAGGGCGGTGTTCAGGACGCCCAGGGCCCAGCGGCGGTCGTCGGTGCGCGAGAGGCCGGGCATGCCGAGGACGACGTGCGCCTGCTCGGTCTTGCGGCCGATCAGTTCGACGCGGCCCGCGGTGCGGAGCGCGCGCCGGCCGTCACGCGGGGCGATGGGGGTGGCGTCGAGGTCCTTGAGGGCGCCCGCCTTCTCGAACGCGGCGCGCACCTGGCGTACGACCTTGTTGTGGTCGATGTTGCCGGCGGCGGCGACCACGAGGTGGGTGGGGTCGTAGTGCTTCTTGTAGAAGCGGCGGATGCGGTCGGCGGTGAGGGCGTTGACGGTGTCGACCGTGCCGAGGACCGGGCGGCCGAGGGGGTTGTCGCCGAACATCGTGTGCGCGAACAGGTCGTGCACGCAGTCGCCCGGGTCGTCCTCGGTCATGGCGATCTCCTCGAGGATGGCGCCGCGCTCGACGTCGACGTCCTCCTCCAGGATCAGGGAGCCGGTCAGCATGTCGCAGACGACGTCGATGGCGAGCGGCAGGTCGGCGTCGAGCACGCGCGCGTAGTAGCACGTGTACTCCTTCGCCGTGAACGCGTTCATCTCGCCGCCGACCGCGTCGAGGGCGGAGGAGATGTCCAGGGCCGACCTGCGGGTGGTGCCCTTGAAGAGCAGGTGTTCCAGGTAGTGCGTGGCGCCGTTGAGGGACGGGGTCTCGTCGCGGGAGCCGACGTGCGCCCAGATGCCGAAGGTCGCGGAGCGGACCGAGGGCAGGGTCTCGGTGACGATGCGCAGGCCGCCCGGGAGGGTGGTCTTGCGGACCGTGCCGATACCGTTCTCGCCCTTGATCAGCGTTTGGGTACGGGCGACGGCCCGCGCCTCCGAAGAGGTGCGGGCCGTCGCCTTGGAGCTACGGGACGTCACTGCTCGGCGTCGTCCTTCTTGTCGTCGTCGGCTTCTTCGCCCTCGATCACGGGCACGAGGGAGAGCTTGCCGCGGGAGTCGATCTCGGCGATCTCGACCTGGACCTTGTGGCCCACGCCCAGCACGTCCTCGACGTTCTCCACGCGCTTGCCGCCGGCGAGCTTGCGGATCTGCGAGATGTGCAGCAGACCGTCCTTGCCCGGGAGCAGCGACACGAACGCACCGAAGGTCGTCGTCTTCACGACGGTGCCCAGGTAGCGCTCGCCGACCTCCGGCATGGTCGGGTTGGCGATCGAGTTGATCGTGGCGCGGGCGGCCTCGGCCTGCGAGCCGACCTGGGCACCGATGTAGATGGTGCCGTCGTCCTCGATCGTGATCTCGGCGCCGGTGTCCTCCTGGATCTGGTTGATCATCTTGCCCTTGGGGCCGATGACCTCGCCGATCTTGTCGACCGGGATCTTCACGGTGATGATCCGCGGCGCGTTCGGGGACATCTCGTCCGGCGTGTCGATCGCTTCCATCATCACGTCGAGGATGTGGAGGCGGGCGTCACGGGCCTGCTTGAGGGCGGCGGCCAGGACGGAGGCGGGGATGCCGTCCAGCTTGGTGTCGAGCTGGAGGGCGGTGACGAACTCCTTGGTGCCGGCGACCTTGAAGTCCATGTCGCCGAAGGCGTCCTCCGCACCGAGGATGTCGGTGAGGGCGACGTAGTGCGTCTCGCCGTTGATCTCCTGGGAGATCAGGCCCATGGCGATACCGGCGACGGGGGCCTTCAGGGGCACACCGGCGTTCAGCAGCGACATGGTGGAGGCGCAGACCGAGCCCATGGACGTCGAGCCGTTGGAGCCGAGGGCCTCGGACACCTGACGGATCGCGTAGGGGAACTCCTCGCGCGTCGGCAGCACCGGCACGATGGCGCGCTCGGCGAGGGCGCCGTGGCCGATCTCGCGGCGCTTGGGGGAGCCGACGCGGCCGGTCTCGCCGACCGAGTACGGCGGGAAGTTGTAGTTGTGCATGTAGCGCTTGCGGGTCACCGGGGAGAGGGTGTCCAGCTGCTGCTCCATGCGGAGCATGTTGAGGGTGGTGACACCCAGGATCTGGGTCTCGCCACGCTCGAACAGCGCCGAGCCGTGCACGCGCGGGATGGCCTCGACCTCGGCGGCGAGCGTACGGATGTCCGTGACGCCGCGGCCGTCGATGCGCTTCTTCTCCTTGATCACGCGCTCACGGACCAGCTGCTTGGTGAGCGAGCGGTACGCGGCGGAGATCTCCTTCTCGCGGCCCTCGAACTCCGGCAGGAGCTTCTCGGCGGCGAGCGCCTTGACGCGGTCCAGCTCGGCCTCGCGGTCCTGCTTGCCCGCGATGGTCAGCGCGGAGGCGAGCTCCGGGCGGACGGCGGCGGACAGCGCCTCCAGGATGTCGTCCTGGTAGTCGAGGAAGACCGGGAACTCGCCGGTCGGCTTGGCGGCCTTCGCGGCGAGGTCGGCCTGGGCCTTGCAGAGCACCTTGATGAAGGGCTTCGCGGCGTCCAGACCGGAGGCGACGACCTCCTCGGTCGGCGCCTCGGCGCCGCCCTCGACCAGCTGGATGGTCTTCTCGGTGGCCTCGGCCTCGACCATCATGATCGCGACGTCGCCGTCCTCGAGGACACGGCCCGCGACGACCATGTCGAAGACGGCGTCCTCGAGCTCGGTGTGCGTCGGGAAGGCGACCCACTGGCCGTTGATCAGCGCGACGCGGACGCCGCCGATCGGGCCGGAGAAGGGCAGACCGGCCAGCTGCGTGGACGCGGACGCGGCGTTGATCGCGACGACGTCGTACAGGTGGTCGGGGTTGAGCGCCATGATGGTGGCGACGACCTGGATCTCGTTGCGCAGGCCCTTCTTGAAGGACGGGCGCAGCGGACGGTCGATGAGGCGGCAGGTGAGGATGGCGTCCTCGGAGGGGCGGCCCTCACGGCGGAAGAAGCTGCCGGGGATCTTGCCAGCGGCGTACATCCGCTCCTCGACGTCCACCGTCAGGGGGAAGAAGTCGAGCTGGTCCTTGGGGTTCTTGGAGGCGGTGGTGGCCGACAGCACCATGGTGTCGTCGTCCAGGTACGCCACGGCGGAGCCGGCGGCCTGCTTGGCCAGGCGGCCGGTCTCGAAGCGGATGGTGCGGGTGCCGAAGGAGCCGTTGTCGATGACGGCCTCGGCGTAGTGGGTCTCGTTCTCCACTAGCGTTTTCTCCGTTACTTGTCGTCTTTCGTCCCTCGGCTGCCCGTGTGGCAGGGGGACGGTGGCGGAGAAGCGCTCCGTGCGGTGCGGGCCGGTCTTCGATCGAAGCACCCGGGGCTCGCTTCCCCCCGGGGGCCACTACCGAGGACCGGCGGCGGCTAGGTGCGCTCCTCCTCGTTCTGGTGTCGTGCGTGGTACTGCGTGGTACTGCGTGATGGTGCGTGGTGTGATGTGCGTCGTGCTACCACACTACAAAGCGTGAGTGACACTCCGCACGTTTCCGTACGTACAGCAAAGGGAGCGGCCCCCGATCGTCACGGGAACCGCTCCCTTCACGGCGTCTTACTTGGCGCCCGCCGCACCACGGCGGATGCCGAGGCGGTCGACCAGCGCACGGAAGCGCTGGATGTCCTTCTTCGCCAGGTACTGCAGCAGCCGGCGGCGCTGACCGACCAGGATCAGCAGGCCACGGCGGGAGTGGTGGTCGTGCTTGTGGGTCTTGAGGTGCTCGGTCAGGTCGGAGATCCGACGGGACAGCAGAGCGACCTGGACCTCGGGGGAGCCGGTGTCGCCCTCCTTGGTACCGAACTCGGAGATGATCTGCTTCTTCACTGCGGCGTCGAGCGACACGCGTACTCCTCGAAGATGTTGGATGCCCACCGAGCGCCCCCGGTCTGCGTCTCGGGGGAGCTTCCGTTACTCGGGAGGCGGGGATCCGCTGGGCGCGGCCTCCGGAGCGGGCGCTCCGGGGGTGCGTACACAGACGGCCGTCACCCACAGTACCAGCAGGCCGGGACCGCTCCGGCACCGGTCGCCGAACCGGGTCGGCGGCACGGGCACTGCCGCTAGGGTGACGGGTTGGATCATCCGTGCGTCGGGAAGGGGTCGCCGCGCCATGGCGGACGAAACGAACGAGGACGTCAGGGCCCGCAAGGAACGGGAGCGGGACGAGCTGTACGCGCTCGACATCTCCGGGGTCGAGTGGCAGTGCGCGCCGGGTACGGAGGAGCAGGAGGAGCGCGTGGAGATCGCGTACCTGCCGGGCGGGGCCGTGGCGATGCGGTCGTCGCTCGACCCGGACACCGTGCTGCGGTACACGGAGGCGGAGTGGCGGGCGTTCGTGCTGGGCGCGCGGGACGGGGAGTTCGATCTTGAGCCGGCGCCGCACAATGGGGGGCTGGACGTGTAGGCGGCCCTGGTACGGCAGTGGGGAAGCAGCCCGCCGGGGGCCTTCCCCGCCGCCGTGCACCCGGGCACGGCAACGGCCGTACGGCTACTGCTTCTTCGTCGCCTGGCTCTCGATGCCGAGGACGAGATAGACCCACTTCGGCTGGTCGGCGGCCGGGCCGGTGGCGGATCTGACGCCGAAGAAGAGACGGCCGTTCTGGACGATGACGTCGTTGAAGTCGATCGAGGTGAAGTTCTCGGCCTCGGCCGACAGCTCGAAGTAGAAGTACGGCGTCTCCTTGCCGGTCTCCGGGTCGAGGCTGACGAGTGCGGTGGGCGAGAGGTGGTCCTGGCTCTCGCGGAGGGCGAGGAGCCGGCCGCCGCTCATGCGCACCGGGATCAGCAGCGTGTTGGCGCCGGACTCGAACTTCTGCGTACTGTCCCCGGTCGCCAAGTCGAAGCCGATGATCCAGTTGGAGGTGGTCTTCTCGATGACGTCCTTGCTGCGCACGAAGACCTGGCCGTCACCCACGGCGATGGTCGGGCAGTCGTCGATCACGATGTAGTCGGTGGAGTACGAGCAGTCCCCCACGTACGTGCCGTTGCGGAGGCTGATGGTGGCACGGTTCTTGCCGTCGGCGTCCAGCGAGAGCAGCTCGGTGAAGCCGGTCTCCCCCGCGGAGACGGCGAGGACGACAGGGTCGGTGGACGGGACCGCAACCTGGCGCACGCCCTTCGCCGCGGAGTAGGTCCACAGGGTGCGCCCCGTGGCCAGGTCCACCTCGCGCACCTTGTACGTGATGCGTTCCCAGGAGTCGACGGCCAGGCTCTCGTCGTCGCTCCAGCACTCCTCGCGCACCAGGAGCGCGCCCCCTCCGGCGGCGCCCCCGTCGTGGCAGGCGCCGGTGTTCGAGGTGCTCCACCGCTTCGTGCCGTGGTCCATGCCGTAGGCGACGGTGCCGCGTCCCCACGTCACGGCGACGGTGTCGTGCGTCAGGGTCACGCTCGGCGGGTCCTGGACGCTGCCGTTGCGGGGAGTGCCCGTGGTGGTCCCGATGGCCGCGACGGGGAAGTCGTGCGACCAGATCCTGCGGCCGTCGTCGAGGTCGAAGAAGACGACGTGGTCGCAGAAGGCCTCCTCGTCGGTGCTCGCGCGGTACAGCACGGCGGTGCGGTTCTCGTTGGTGACATGGCGGGTGTAGCCGCAGATCGGGCCGTCGAGGGCCAGCTTCCACTTCTCGTCCCCGGGCGAGGCGTCAGTGCCGAGGCGGAAGCCGACCAGCGTCTTGTTGATGCCCTTGGCGAGGATCTTGTCCGTGGCCCACATGCCGGGCATCTCGTAGCTTTCCTCGGGGGTCATGTCGTCCACGGAGAGGCGGAAGGCCATCGTGCCGACGGTGCCGGCGGGCGGCTCCTCCACCGATTCCCGGACGTCGAGGCGTCCCTGGGCGGAGGGCGTGTCCGTCGGGCTCTTCGACCCCACGGAGCCGGCGCCCCAGAGGAACCAACCGCCGGTGCCCAGTGCCGCGACGAGGACCACGGCCAGAGACCACAGCAGCGCCCTCCGGCGTCGCCCGGTCCGGACGGCCTCGGCGGTCATGGCGGACTGGGTGTAGACGGACGGGGGCGGGCCGAAGCTCACTCGACGTTCCTTTCCGTGCACTGCGCTCGAGCGGCCGCGCGGCCGGCGGGCCTTCCGGCTGGGCGGTGAACCGATTCTGCGCTCGGCCGGGCGGTGCTCAGCCGCACGCGGCCACGCGCCCGGACGGCGTTCAGGGTTCAGGCGGTCGACCGTGCCCGGCGCCGCAGCCGGTCGGCCGCCGTTGTCCGCGGCACACTCCGACGGGCGCCGGACGGTGGCGCCGCGGTCAGCTCGTCATCGACCGGACGGCCGTGTACACGTCGAAGACGGCCAGCGCCAACGGGACCAGCGTCAGCAGGACGAAGCCCTCGGCGATTTCCAGGAAGCGCCCCCAGAACGGGGTGACCCCGCCCCGGGAGGCGATCAGGCCGACGGCGGTGATGATCGCGGACGCCGCCGCGATCGCCGCGACGAGCCAGATCGTGCGGATGTCGAGGTCGGTGCGGTCACCCGTCAGGGCGTCACGGAACACGGACAACGGCGGGTTGAGCGCCAGACCGAGCCCGAGGAGCACGAGGGAGCCGAGGCCGGCGGCCAGCAGGGGGGCGACCTGGGCGGTGTACCGGAAGAGACCGGCGCGCATCAACAGGGCGATGCCGACGGCCAGCGCGAGCAGCTGGGCCCAGACCCCGTCGGAGAAGCCGAGCACGGCGCAGGCGCCGGCCACGACCGCCGCGCAGCCACCGACCAGGCCGACGAGGAGCTCGTGGCCACGGCGGGCCTGGGCGGCGATCCGTTCCACGTCGACCGGCTCCTGCGGGGCCGGATCGGCGCCGTAGGAGCTGCGGGGAGCGGCGTCCGGGGCGTCGAATCCGATGGGCAGCCGGGCGAAGCGCATGGACAGGCCGGGCAGGAAGGCCAGCGCGCCCACCGCGACGGGCGCGCACAGGGCAGCGGTCTCGGCCGGCGACCAGTGGAGGAGGATCGCCGCGAACACCGCCGCCAGACCGACGCCGGAAGCGACCGCGCCGGCGACGAAGGGCGCGTCGCCGCCGGGGGAGCACAGGGTGAGGAGGACTGCGGCGAGCAGGACCGCCGCGCAGGCCAGGAGGAACTGGAGCTTGCCGATGCCCTGGCCGTCGGCGAGCGGGAGGAGGCCGGAACCCGCCACACCGACGTTCGGCAGCGCGCCCAGCCCGAGGGCGACGGCCGAAGGCCGGTCGTCGTAGACGCGGGCCCGTACGCAGGCGAGGGCGACCAGCAGGACGCCGGTGACCGCGGCGAGGACGCCGGGCAGCGAGTGCATGTCGTGGCGTGGGTCGCCCGTCCAGGCGACGAAGGCGAGCAGGGCCGGCAGGACGCCTCCGCCGACGAGGCCCGCGGCGCGGGTCAGGTCGCCGCTCCACAGGGTGTGTTCGCGCGTCACCGCCGAGGCGATCGCCTCGGACACGTCGTCGTGGACGGCCGGGGGCAGCGACTCGGCGAAGGGGCGCAGGGTGAGGAGTTCGCCGTCGAGGATGTGCTGGGCGGCGAAGGAGCGCGAACCGTCGAGGACCCTGCCGTCCCGGCGCACCAGGTGGTAACCGACCGGGGCGCCCTCGGCGGGGCTCTGCCGGGAGAGCCTGAGGATCTCCGGATAGATGTCGACGACGGGGATGTCGTCGGGCAGGGCGACGTCGATCCTGCTGTCGGGCGCGACGATCGTGACCCGGCAGAAGCCGAGGCCCGTCCGGGAGGCGGCTCCCGTCCCGTGCCCTCCCCCGGTGGCTGCCGCGGAGGCCGTGATGCTCACCTGCTGCTCCCCCTCAGTGATGGTCCCGCGTCGGTGGTGTGAAGAATTCACGCCGGTTCGCGCCCCGCGGTGCCGGTGGTTACGGCCGGGCGGTGGAACCGACGCCGTCGAGCGGCCGTCGAGCGCCGAAGCATCCCGATTCTCGCGGAATGTCCCCGCCTCCACGGCCCCTGCCGCATGTGCTCACGCGAACATCCGGCACCCTACCTCCCTCTCGTCCCACGAGAAGTCAGTAGGATCGCGCGGCGGCCTGCGTCCGCCTGACACGGGGTTGGCGGACCTACTTCCGGGGCCGGCAAGGGAATTGGTGAGCAGTGAGCCACATCGTCGTGAAGCGTCCTCCGAGGTCGCTGCCGTCCGAGGTGCCCACGGGCGAGATCGCCGTGCAGCCTCCGCCCGAGCTGCCTCGGGGGCATCAGGAGAGCGTGCTGATGCAACTGCTGCCGACCCTCGGCATGGGCGGCTCGGTGGTCTTCTTCTTCACGAGCGGGCAGCCGTTCATGAGGATCATGGGCATGGTGATGATCGCCTCGACGGTGGCCATGTCCGTCGCGATGGTGGTCCGCTTCCGTCGCGGCTCCCAAGGGCAGTTGGCGGACATGCGCCGGGATTACCTGGGCTACCTGGCGCAGACCCGTCGCACGACCGCGGCCACGGCCACGGCGCAGCGGGACGCGCAGTACTATCTGCACCCTTCCCCCGAGCAGTTGTGGGCGCTGGTCGCCGAGGGCAGCCGGGTGTGGGAACGGCGGCCCGGCGACGAGGACTTCGCCCAGGTCCGGGTCGGCCTGGGCGCCCAGACGCTCGCCACGCCGCTCATCGCGCCGGAGACCGGCCCCGTCCAGCAGCTGGAGCCGTTGACCGCGGGTGCCCTGCAGCGTTTCCTCGCTGTCCACGGCACCCTGGACGACCTGCCGATGGCCGTCTCCCTGCGGGCCTTCTACCACGTGACGGTCAGCGGCGAGCCACAGTCGGTACGCTCCTCGGTCCGGGCCCTGGCCGGTTCGCTGGCCGCGCTGCACTCCCCCGAGGACCTGGTCGTCGTCATCGCGGCGGGCCGGGACGAACTGGCCCACTGGGAGTGGGCCAAGTGGCTGCCGCACGTGCAGGCGCCGGACTCCGTGGACGGTGCGGGCAGCCGCCGGCTGATCGGCGGTGACGCTCGTGAACTGGAGAATCTGCTGTCGTCCCGGCTCACCGGCCGCCCCCGCTTCCACCCCGGCGCCGCGCCCCTGCCGGACGAGCCGCACATCGTCATGGTCCTCGACGGCCTCTCGCTCCCCCCGGACTCGCTCCTGGCCAACCCCGAGGGCCTCCAGGGCGTGACGGTCCTCGAGGTCGTGCCCGGCGAACTGACCGGGGCGGGCGGTGACCTGGACATCGTCGTACAGCCGGGCGCACTGCACCTGGAGTCGGGGCACGGTGTGGTCTACGAGGGGACGCCCGACGTCCTGTCGTACGAGGCCGCCGAGGTGCTCGCGCGGCAGCTGGCGCCGCTGCGGATGGCGTCCGGCGGCGACGACGACGAACCGCTGCTGGCCAACCTGGAATTCACCGACCTGCTGAACCTGGGCGACGCGGCGTCCGTCGACCCGCGGCGCACCTGGCGGCCGCGTTCGCTGGCGGAGCGGCTGCGCGTGCCGATCGGCGTCGGCGAGGACGGCCGTCCCGTCATGCTCGACCTGAAGGAGGCGGCCCAGGAGGGCATGGGCCCGCACGGCCTGTGCGTGGGCGCGACCGGTTCCGGCAAGTCCGAGCTGCTGCGCACCCTGGTGCTGGGCCTGGCCGTCACCCATTCCTCGGAGACCCTGAACTTCGTCCTCGCCGACTTCAAGGGCGGCGCGACCTTCGCCGGCATGGCGCAGATGCCGCACGTCGCGGCCGTCATCACCAACCTGGCCGACGACCTGACCCTGGTGGACCGCATGGGCGACTCCATCCGCGGTGAGCTCAACCGGCGTCAGGAGATGCTGCGGGACGCCGGCAACTACGCCAACATCCACGACTACGAGAAGGCTCGGGCGGCGGGCGCGCCGCTGCAGCCCATCCCCTCCCTGGTCCTGGTGATCGACGAGTTCAGCGAACTGCTGACGGCGAAGCCCGATTTCATCGAGATGTTCGTGCAGATCGGCCGTATCGGCCGCTCGCTCGGCGTCCACCTGCTGCTGGCTTCCCAGCGCCTGGAGGAGGGCCGCCTGCGCGGCCTGGAGACGTATCTGTCGTACCGCGTCGGTCTGCGGACGTTCTCGGCGGCGGAGTCGCGCGCCGCGCTCGGCGTGCCCGACGCCTACGAGCTGCCGAACGTGCCGGGTTCGGGCTTCCTGAAGTTCGGCACGGACGAGATGGTGCGGTTCAAGGCGGCCTACGTCTCCGGCGTCTACCGTTCGGTCCCGCAGCGGACCGGGCCGGCAGGTGCGGCGCTGCCGGTGGACCGGCGGCCGGTGCTGTTCACGGCGGCCGAGGTGCCGGTGCGGTACGCGCAGGTGCCCCAGCAGCGGACCGCGGCGGACGAGCCCGAGGTCGACGAGGCCCTCGCGGACACGGTCCTCGACGTGATCGTGCGCCGGCTGGAGGCGCAGGGTCCGGCGGCGCACCAGGTGTGGCTGCCTCCGCTGGACAGCCCGCCGTCGCTCGACGCGCTCCTGCCGGGACTCGCCGCGGTGCCGGGCCGCGGCCTCACACAGCCCGGCTACGAGGGCGCGGGCCGTCTGGTCGTTCCGGTCGGGCTGGTGGACAAGCCGTACGAGCAGCGTCGCGACGCCCTCTGGGTGGACTTCTCCGGCGCGGCCGGCCACATGCAGATCCTGGGTGGCCCGCAGTCCGGCAAGTCGACGCTGGTGCGCAGCCTGATCTGCTCCTTCGCCCTGACCCACACGCCGTACGAGGTGCAGTTCTACGGCCTCGACTTCGGCGGCGGCGGTATGGCGGCCGTGGCCGGGCTCCCGCACGTCGGCGGGGTGGCCTCGCGCCTGGACCCGGAGCGGGTGCGGCGCACGGTGGCCGAGGTGTACGGCGTGATGACCCGCCGCGAGGAGTACTTCCGGTCGGCGGGCATCCCGTCGATCGGCGACTTCCGGGCGCGGCGGGCACGGGGTGAGATCTCGGTGACGGACCAGCCCTGGGGCGACGTCTTCCTGATCGTCGACGGCTGGGGCAACTTCCGCGCCGACTACGAGACCCTGGAGCCGATCGTCCTGGAGATGGCGGCGCGCGGTCTCGGCTACGGCATCCACGTCGTCGTGACGGCCTCGCGTTCCATGGAGGTCCGGTCGAACATGAAGGACCACCTGATGAACCGCCTGGAGCTGCGGCTCGGCGACACGATGGACTCCGAACTGGACCGCAAGATCGCCGCGAACGTCCCGGCGGGGGTCCCGGGCCGCGGTCAGTCGCCGCAGAAGCTGCACTTCATGGCGGCGGTGCCGCGCATCGACGGGCTGGCCTCGGACACGGACCTCTCGGACGCCACGCAGGCGCTGGCGGCGGAGGTCACCCGCCACTGGCAGGCGCCGCCCGCTCCCGAGGTGCGGCTGCTGCCGCGGGAGTTCCCCGCCGCGGAGTTGCCGGCGGGCGACCGGTTCCCGCAGCAGGGTGTCGCCTTCGCCCTCGACGAGAACAACCTCGAACCGGTCTTCGTCGACTTCGAGCAGGACCCGTTCTTCCTCGTCTTCGGCGAGAGCGAGTCGGGCAAGTCGAATCTGCTGCGGCTGCTGATCAGGCAGCTGACGGAACGCTATTCCGGCGACGAGTGCAAGCTGTTCGTCGTCGACAACCGGCGCTCCCTGCTGGACGTCACCCCGGCCTCCCACCTGGCCGAGTACATTCCGATGTCCAACGCCATGGAACACCACATGTCCGCCCTCGCCAACCTGATGCAGCGCCGCACACCGACCGCCGAGGTGACCGCGCGGGAGCTGCGGGACCGCAGTTGGTGGCGGGGCCCGACGGTGTTCGTCGTCATCGACGACTACGACCTCGTGGCGACGTCCAGCGGAAACCCGTTGGCCGGTCTCACCGAACTGCTCCCCTTCGCCCGGGACGTGGGCGTCCGCTTCATCATCGCCCGCTCCACGGCCGGCGCGGGCCGCGCCTCCTACGAGGCGTTCATGCAGCGCATCAAGGAACTCGGCGCGCAGGGCGTGGTGCTCGCGGGCGATCCCGGAGAGGGAGACCTCCTCGGCGGGATCCGGCCCCGGCCGATGCCCGCGGGGCGCGGGATCTTCGTCTCGCGGCGGCGGGGGAAGCCGTTGGTGCAGGTGGGATTGGCGCCGGAGGGCGTCTACTGAGGCGGTGCCGCCGGGGGTAGCCCCGGTGGGTGATCGGCGGGCCCGGGAGGGAGCCTCCTGGGCCCGCCGATCGTGTGTCCGGGGGGACTGCCTCCCCAGCCACCGATCACGTGTCCGGGAGGACTGCCTCCCCAGCCACCGATCACGTGTCCGGGATGCGCCGTACCTACGGTGCCGTGTCGGCCGTACGAGGAGGCAGGGCTGTGGACGCTCCTCGCCCGGCGTGGGCCGGGCGGAAGGCACCGCGCGTCGGCGTCCCGAGCCGGTACCGCGGGTACGGCAAAGGGTGGGCACCTCCCGCGCGTACCCACCCCGTCGAACCATGCCGCCGGCATCACATGAAGTAGCTGGCGCCCTTCAGGTCACCGCCACGGTAGTCACCGCCGGCGGTGTGGACCTTCTGCGAGATCTGGAGCAGCGCCGCGTGGATGGCCCGGGCGTGCTCGTCCCACTTCTTGGTCTTCTTCTCGAACTCGCTGTACGCCTCGCCGCCCCAGCCCGCGGACACCTTCAGCACGGCCTGCTTCAGGGCCTCGAGGTCGTCCTCGAGCTTCTTGGCCTGGTCGCCGAGCTCTGTGGCGAGCGCGTCCATCGTGCCGTACGTGACGGCAAGCTCGTCGTAGTGGGCTCCGGACATCTTGTTCCTCGTTTCTCAGAAGATGGTGTGACGGGGGCTCTGCTCCGTCGACGGCTCGTCAGTAGCTGTTGAGAGCCGAGGTCTTACCACCGAGGTCCTCGGTCGAGATCTTGTTGAGGTCGGCCTCGATCTGGTCCTCGAGGTTGCGCTTGTCGGTCGCGGTCATGTGGATGCCCTCGAGGAAGTCGTCGAGCATCTTGCCGATGGAGACCATGCGGCCGTTGATCTCCGTCTGCTTCGCGTTGAACGCGTTGGCGCCCCGGCCCGTCCAGGCCTTCTCGATCATGTCGATCGTGCCCTGCAGCTTCGCGAGCGACTGCCGGATGTTGTCGTAGCGATCGATGACTTCGGTCTGAAGTTGCTTCACGTCGCTGTCATTGAGCTTGCGGTCGACCATGTCGGCACTCCCTTTCGTAGCAGCTGTGGTGTGTTGGAACGGTGTAGGTCACTGCTCGGTCGTGGACAACCGGTCAGTCGGCGTGAGCCGTCATGCTCCTCGGCGCGAACGGATCACCGCGAAGGCACCGGCCCCGATCACCAGGACGGCGCCTGCGGCTCCGAGGGCCACCCACAGGGTCGTGTTGTCGGACGGCTCCGAGCCCGATCCTGCAGCCGAAGCCCGGCCGCCAGAAGTGTCCTGGGAAGCTTGTGA
This sequence comes from Streptomyces sp. NPDC088812, assembly GCF_044750285.1. Taxonomy (NCBI): domain Bacteria; kingdom Bacillati; phylum Actinomycetota; class Actinomycetes; order Kitasatosporales; family Streptomycetaceae; genus Streptomyces; species Streptomyces sp. NPDC088812. Next base: position 20,419 of record NZ_JBIVJP010000007.1, read on the forward strand.
CGAGGTTGAGGCGGAAGGGGCGGGCGAGTCGTCACCCGTGACGCCCGTCACGTTCTCCTTCGCGAGCGGGTCGGTGCCGGCCGCACCGGGGTCGTAGTCGCTGTCCTCCAGCACCTTGCGGGGCCGGATCAGCCCGTAGCCGAGGTACGTGCTCGGGTCGTCCTTCGCCCAGTCACGTCCGGCGGTGTCGATCAGGCTGGCGAGAACCTGGTTGGCCGTCCAGTCGGGGTGCGCGGACCAGATGAGGGCGGCGGAGGCGGAGGCTATGGCGGTGGCTTGGCTGGTGCCCTGGCTCGGGCAGTACGACTGGAAGGTGTTGTCGCACCACGTGGGGACGTCCAGGCCGGGGGAGGCCAGGTCGACGTAGTTGCCGTACTCGGAGAACTTCCCGACGGTGCCGGACTCGTCCGAGGCGGCGATGCCGACTACGTAGGGGTAGGCGGCTGGGTATCCGATGAAGTTCTTTTCCTGGGCGTCGTTGCCGGTGGCGGCAATCATCAACTTACCCTTGGATTCTGCGTACTTGATCGCCTCGAGATCCTCCGACCTTTCAATGTCCTCACCGATGGACATGCTGATGATCTTGGCGTCGCTATCAGCGATCGCCTTGATCACAGCCGCCAGCCCAGGGGCTTTCTCTTTCTCGCTCTCGCTCTTCATGTCCTTCATGACGACCCGATAAGGAACGATCTTCGCGCCGGGAGCAAGACCCTTCAGACCGCCATCTGCACCGGTCCCGGCGATCAGTTCCGCCATGCTGGTTCCGTGCCCGTCCCAGTCCTCGGTCGCCTTATAGCCGACGGCCTCGGGCACCTCGTCAGCGAGTACCTGGCCCTTCAGTGAGGAAGTGTTGGGGTTGACTCCTGTATCGACAACCGCTACTTTGACGCCTTTGCCGGTACTTACCTTCCACATCTCGTCGGCCTTCATCGCCGACAGGTACCACTGCTGGGACTGGACGTCCGTGGCCGCCGCGCTCGGAGCCAGACCTGCCGACAGGACGGCCAAGGCGCCAAGCGCTGAACAGACGGCGGAAACCCGTCTCCCGTTCCGTCCCGCGATAGGCGCGCTCCACCTGTCGCGCCGGCTGCTCCCTGCCACCATGACTCTGTTCGTCCTCGCTCTTGTCCGGTCAGTCGGTCGACGACGCCCCGTCGCGCCGCTCGTCACGGCGCGCACGCGTCTTGCCAGAACCCTTATCGCTCACGGGACCTCGCGTCGCGCCGATGCCGCCAGGGGTGTGTCCGCCGTTCCTGGGCCCGGAAGCTCGTTCTTTCGGCGCTCCGACCACGCCACCAGGACTGCCAAGAGGGCGGCCAGGTGTCTGTCCCGAGCCTGCCGTCGAACCCGGTGCCTTGATCACCCCACGCTGGCCCGGCCTTTCGCCCGTGCCACGCGAGGTGGGTGCGTTCTGACCTCCGATGACGGTGCCCCGCGGCACCCTGGAGCCGGTGGCGCCAGGGGCAGTTCCCTTGACGGGCTTCCCGCCGACGACGCCATCGGTGGTCCGTCCGATGCCCCCGCGGCCGGCGCCCGTACGCCCCGGGCTCGTGGCACCGTTCCCGGCGACAGGACCGCGTGGGACGCCATTGGCCTTGCCGGCCGCCGTTCCGGCAGCCCTCGGCACTCCACCGACCACGCCTCGACCTGCGGCGCCGGACGCACGGCCGCCTGTCTGCCCTGACACGGCAGCACGTCCGACCGGGCCGGTGCCACCGGTTCCGGTACGTCCCGCCGACGTACCACCGGCTCGCCCCTGCGCCGAGGTGGGCGTCCTGGTCGCGGACACTCCACCGAAGCCCGAGGTGCGCCCGACCTGCCCGCGCGCCGCAGGGGGTACTGCAACGGGGGCGAAGGGAGGGGTCGTCCCCACGGGTGTGACGTTGGGAGTCGTCGACGGCGACGTGACGGGCGTCGACTTGATGGTCTCCTGCGGCGGCAACGTACCGACGCTGTCGATCTCCGTGCCGACGTGCTGCGCTGGAGAGCTGGCAGAGTCGTCCACTCGCTGGCCGGATGACGACAGGTTCTCCGCATGCGCTTGCCTCGCGGCCGCGTCTACGGAGTACTGCGGCGTGGTTACCGCATGACTCACGGTCTTCAGGGACCCTTGGTCCGGCTGCTCATCCCTCGGGGTGATGCCCGGTGCCGGCTGAGGCACCCCCACACTCGGCATCTTAGGAAACACCGGCTCCTCGGCCGACTGCATCGTCCCGCTCGACACCGTGTAGAACGACGCCAGGCGGTACATCTGGTTGATGGCTTCCTGCCGGTGGCTCTCCGCCTTCACCGCCGCCGTGTACTCGTCGTTGGTGTCGACCTGCTTGACCACCGGGATCTCGTCGACCGTCTTGGGGTCGGTGCGGTTGTCGCGCGGGGGCATGGACTTGCGTACGGAGGCCAGGCCGGAGCTCGCGGCCATGACCTGGGTGCCGACCACGTCGGTGTAGGAGGCGAGGGAGAGAGCGGTGGTGACCAGGTCGGTGCCCCAGTTGTAGAAGGCGGTGTGGGCCTCGCCCTCCCAGTCGACGTCGCCGAGGTTGCGGCTGAGTTCGTTGGCGGCGTCGTTGATGGCGTCGCGGGCCGCGACCAGGGCCGTGCCCGCGCTCTCCAGCAGCTCCGGGCTCGCGGACTCGACGATGTCGATCATCTGGTTGAGCTCGTGGTTCTCGAAGCTGGTCTTGCCGAAGTGGATGCCCCTGGTGGACCCGAAGGGGCTCACGATCCGGGTCATGTCCGTGACCGCGTCGAGGGTGTCGTTCTGCCGGGCGGCGTCCTGGTGTTCCGCCTGGTAGAGGTCCGGCTGCTTCCTGTCGCCGCTCATCAGTACCCCGCGTCGGTGTGGTCGGCGTCGTTGTCGCGCTTGATCTGCTCGTGCAGCATCTCGTCGCGGTCCTGGTTGACCTCGGCACGGATCTCGTGGAACCGGTACCGCAGGTCCTCTTCGAGGTTGTCGAAGGTGACGTCCACGCCGTGGACGGCGATGTACATCGCCTCGAGTTGCAGGCCGAGCGACTTGGACAGTGACGTGATGCGTTCGTGGACGCGCTCGTACTCCAGGTGGAGGGTCTTCGCCTCCGGGAAGTTCCCAGTGCCGAACGAAGTCTGCGACAGGCTGTGCGCGGCGACCTTCGACGAGCCGCCCGCCGACTCCTCGAAGACCTTGAGCAGGTCGTCCACCCGCTCCTTGAACTTCGAGAGCGCCATCAGCCCACGCCGTACATCGGCGGATCCCCCGCCCGTGTCCGCAGGAAGCACGAAGCTTTCCCTCCCCGTTGTCTGCTGCTGTCCTGAGCAGCCCACGCTCCTCAAGTGTTCATGACTGCAACACGACCACTCTAATGACTGGGTACGACAGTCCCAACTTCCTTATGCGACAGGTGTGCTATAGCCGCTCGAAGCTTCACTGGTCCTTCACGTTCGGCGGCCCGCGGTCCGGGGGCCGTGCTCGGTCCGTGACCGCTTCTACTTCTACTCCGCCCCCGCGACCCTCCGCGCCCGCCGCCGCGCGTCCCGGATCGCGACCGCCGTGCCGCCGAACCCCGCGACGAGCACCGCCGCCGCCACGGCCACGTACGTGGCGAGGCGGGCGTTGCGTTCGTCGGCGGTCTCGCCCACCTGGAGCTTCGCGGCGGTGGGGGCCTCGGCCCGGGTGAGACCCTCCTGGGGGTCGGGGGACTCCAGGGGGTGGTCGTCCTCGGTGAGGGCGCGGACGGGATCGACCACGCCCCAGCCGACCAGACGGTCGTGGCCGGCGATCGTGCGCTCCGCGGTCTGTTCGATCTGGGCCACGACCTGGCGGGCGGTCCAGTCCGGGTGCTTCGCTTTGATCAGCGCCGCGACGCCCGCGACGTACGGCGCGGAGAAGCTCGTACCGTTGTCGGAGCAGTGGCCGCCCTGGGGGACCGTCGAGATCATGTCGACGCCGGGGGCCGCCACGCCGACGAAGTCGCCGGACTGGGAGAAGGAGGCGCGTTCGTTGTTGCGGTCGGAGGCGGCGACGGCCAGGACGCCGTCGTAGGAGGCGGGGTACGTCTCCTTGACGTTGCCGCCGACGCCGTCGTTGCCGGCCGACGCCACGACGACGATCTTCTGGTCGAGGGCCTCGTCGATCGCCTTCTCCAGGTCGGAGGTGGGCTTCACCGCGTTCGAGGTGTCCTGGGAGATGTTGATGACCGCGGCTTTGGCCTGGATCGCGTAACGGATCGCGGTGGCCAGGGTCTCGGTGGTGCCGTGGCCCTCCGCGTCGTTCTGCTGGATCGGGATGATCGTCGCCTCGGGGGCCAGTCCCACGAAGCCGGTTCCGTCGGCGGGGCGGGCGGCGATGATGCCGGCGACCTTGGTGCCGTGACCGACGGTGTCCGTCGTGCCGTTCTCCTTGCCGCGCTCGATCGGCTCGCCGTCCTCGTCCTTGAGGTTCTTCGGCAGGAGGTTGCGGCCGCTCGCGGCATCGACCGCATCGGTGAGCTGCGGGTTCTGCACGTCCACACCCGTGTCGATGACGGCCACCCGCACCCCCTTGCCCCTGGACTGGCTCCACAGCTCCTCCAGGAGGACGCGCTGGAGGGACCAGGGACGGCCGGAGTACAGGCCGTTGGGGAACTGGCACTGGTCCGAGTAGGGCAACGTGTCCGCGGCGGCCGCGGGGGGTGCCAGGACCGTGGCCGTGGTCAGCAGGCTCGCGGCCGCCGCGAGCGCCGTGCGCAGCACCATCGTCGGTGTCCTCCTCACGAGCCCTGCGGCTGGCGTGCCGCGGCCGTCGACAGACGCGGGCCCGTGGGCAGGAACTCCGACCACGCGGTGGGGATCGGCGCGGCGTCCACGTCCTTGTAGCCGAGGCGCGTCTGGGCCTGCTGGGCCTCCTGCTGGAGTTGCTCGCGCTCCTTGGCCGTCGTGCCGATGCCCGCGTCGTCCGTGGCGCTGTCGGCGTTGGACTGCAGGACGTAGCGCAGGCCGGTGTCGGTGACGAGGAAGACGGGGCCGTCCTTGGTCGCCTGCCCCTGGAACTGGCGGTAGAGCTGGCCGGAGCCCGGTGTGACGTAGGCGCTGGAGGAACCGGACGGCAGTTTCTCCGGGAAGTCCGTGCCCACCCAGGTGCTCAGGGTGGTGGCGCCGGTGTCGGCGTTCACTCCGCGCAGGACGTTGCAGACCGTGCTGCGGCTGCCGGAGGCCGTCGACGCCTCGTTGACGGGCGTGGGGTCCCCGGTCGGCCAGCGGTGCTCGGTGCCGAACTCCTTGCCAGGGACGATCGCGCCGGGGCTGACCTCACGGGCCTGCCCGGCCTGGTCGAGCCCGGCGAGCTCCTCGCTGAACAGCAGCAGCTGGGCGACGAAGGCGGAGACGGGGGCGACTTGGCCGGGCAGCACGACGTAGTACTGCTCCGTGTTGTTGTCGAACGCCTTGAGGACCATGCCGACCCTGTTGGCCGAGTCGTCCAGCCGGCCCGGCGCGCCGGCCGCGGTGCCCGGCTGCCCGTCGATGCCGGGGAAGGTGATGGCGTCGCCCTGGTGCAGGGTCGCCAGCCACTCCGCGGACACCCGCTGCGGCTGCCGGCCCGAGCCGACCAGGGCGCGCAGCAGCAGTTCGTCGCTCGCGTCGACGGCGTACGCTCTGCCGTCCGCGTCGACGACGTAGCGCTTGCCGTCGGGGTCCGCCACGTAGAGCAGCTGGCCGCCGGTGAGGCGGCCCTTGCCGTCGGTGACCTTCATGTCGCGGGTGGAGAGCACCAGGGCGGCCTTCTGGACGGAGTCGCCGCCGCCCGCGCCCGGGCGCTCGCAGACCACCCAGCGTTTCGCGGTGCTCGCCTCGGACGCCGAGGGCAGCCGGTCGGGGGCGTACGGGATGCCGATGGTGACTCCGTGCGGGATGTCGCCGTTGTCGAGGACGGACTCGGCGACGGTGACGACATCGCCCTCCCCCGCGTCGAGGAGCAGCTTGGCGGAGGCCATGTTGAGGACCGGGTGCAGCTGGACCTGGCCGTCGGTCTTGAGCACGACGTAGCGCGTGGTCGAATCGCTGGCCACGATCACCTTGGCGTTGGGGGTGTCCCAGCCCGTCGGCGCGGTCGGCTTGAGCATGCCCCACGCCCCGAAGACGGCCATCACGATCACCCCCACGATGACGCTGGGCACAACCGCGCGCAGCGGTCTCGGCGCCCCCTCCTCCGAACCGTCGGTCGACGACTGCAGGAAGGCCGCGAGGGTACGGCGCTTCGCGAAGGTGTAGGCATTGAGCTGATCGCGCCGGGATGCCATCTGTCTGTGTCTCTCCCCGTTTCCCGTCCTGGCCGCACTCGCGGGGCCAGCTCCCCGCCCCCGATGTCAGAGCGGCCCCCTACTATGCCTGGTGTCCGCGGGGATTTGGGGAGCGGGTAGGGTTCCCGGGCCGTCAAGTGCCCTGTGCGGTGCGGAAACACGGACGAGTCGTGAGCGAAACGGGGGGATCGGGTGATGGCTTCGGGAACGCGTGAGCGCTCCGGCCGGTCACGGGCGCGGGGCTCTTCGGCGCCCCGGCCGCACACACCTCAGCGTGCGTCGGCGGCGGGGGCGCCCCAGCTCAGGGCGCGTTCGGGACAGGCCGGGGCATTCCGCCTGCAACGCCTGGTCCTGTGGGAGATCGCGGCCGCCGTGCTGCTCGTCGGCTGGGCGGTCGGCCCGGTCGGTCTCGCGGTGGCGGGGGCCGTCGCCGTCGTACTGGTGGTTCTCTCCGTGGCCCGCCGGCGCGGCCGCTCCCTGCCGGAATGGCTGGCCACGGCACGGGCGTTGAAGGCCCGGCAGCGAGTGGCCGCGGCCCTGGAGATACCGCCCGGGACCGAACCGGGCTTCGCACCGGCCCTGGAGTGCGACCCCAGCCTGCGGACGTACACCTACGGCGGCCGTGACCGGCGGCCCGTCGGGATCGTCGGGGACGGCTCGTTCGTCACCGCCGTGCTCCTGGTGGAGGCGGACGCGACCGCCCTGCGGGCCGAGCGCAACCGGCAGCCGCTGCCGCTCGCCCTGGTGCACGACGCGCTGGACGTGGACGGGATCCGCCTGGAGTCCGCGCAGATCGTGCTGCACACCCAGCCCGCGCCCGCGCTGCATCTGCCCCCGCAGTCCGTGGCCGTGGCCAACTACGCGCCCTTGCAGGAGCAGACCGGCGCTCCGGCCGTACGCATCACGTGGATCGCGTTGAAGCTGGACCCGGAGCTGTGTCCGGAGGCGGTGGCCGCGCGCGGGGGCGGTCTCGTCGGCGCCCAGAAGTGCGTGGTGCGGGCCGCCGACCACCTCGCGAGCCGGCTCACGGGGGCCGGGTTCCGCGCGTCCCTCCTCGACGAGGAGCAGCTGACGGCCGCCATCGCCACGTCGACCTGCGCCAACCCACTGATCACGGCGGAGGCCGGTCGGACCGGGGCGGTGGAGCGGCGGACGGAGGAGTCCGGCCGGAGCTGGCGCTGCGACAATCGCCGGCACACGACGTACTGGCTACGGCGATGGCCCTCGCTGGGCGGCGGCAACGCGCCGTCCCTGCCGCAGTTCGTCGCCCTGGTCACGTCGGTTCCCGCGCTCGCCACGACGTTCAGCGTCGCCCTCGCGCGCGGTGACCGGCAGGAGGTGTCCCTGAGCGGCCACATCCGGGTGACGGGCCGCAGCGACGACGAACTCGTGGCGGCCCGGCGCGCGGTGCAGGGCGCGGCCCGGCACACCGGCGCGGGCCTCGTCCGCCTCGACCGGGAACAGGTGCCCGGCATCCTGGCCACTCTGCCCCTCGGAGGTGTTCGGTGACGGCGATGACGACCGGGGCGGCCACCACCGCAGGCCGGCCGGAGCCCTCCGCGGGCCGGCGGGCGGTACGGGCGCTGCGCAGCGGCTTCGGCCTCGTCGGCCCGCGGCACGGCCGCCACTCGTCGACCGTGGAACAACTGGCCTCGCTCGCGCTGCCCATAGGCGACGACGGGGTCGTCATCGGTGTCGATGCCGAGGGTCGGCCCGCCGTGCTGGGCCTCAACCGGCCCACGCCGTACGACGTCGTCCTCATCGGTGGTCTGTGGACCGCGCAGGTCCTCGCGCTGAGAGCGGCGGCGACCGGGGCCCGGGTGGCCGTGGAGACGGGGCGTCCGCAGGCCTGGGCGCAGATGGTGCACGCCATGGGCGGCGGGCAGAACGGTCTCGCGGTGTACGAGGTCGGCCGGGTGCCTCCGCAGGGCGCCTCCGCGGGAACGCCCGTACTGGTGGTGCGGGACTGCGGTATGCGTCCGCCGCGCGGACGGGTGGCGTCCGGGCCCTGGCAGGCCGTGCTGACGCTGCTGCCGTACCTCAGCCCGGTGGCGCCGCGCCTCATCCGGCAGGCCCGGCTCGTCGGGGTGCAGCGGATCTCGCCGGACGAAGCCGCGGAACTGGGCCGCGCCCTGACGCTGCCCCGGGAGAACGTGGAGGCGCTGCCCACCCTCGTCGACGGCTTCACGCTGTGGTGCACCGACCGCGACCGGCAGTACGTGATGACGCAGCCGACGGACGCGGAGATCGGGCTGCTGGGCAGACCTCGGCGGATGGACTGAGGCGGGCGGGGTGCTGGTGGAGGGGCGGGGCACCGCGCGGCGGGTGGTGGTGCGCGGGTGATGGCCGGCGGGCGGCAGTTTGTCGCTCGGGAGGGCGGCTTCCGCTCGGAGGGCGGCTTCCTCTAGGGAGGGCGGCTTCCGCTAGGGGAAAGCGGTTTGCCGCTCTGCGGGCGGCGGTTCTCCGCTCGGCCCGTCGTCCGGGGCAGGTGGCTTGCACAGGGCCGTGGTGGACGTGATGGACTGGTACTGAGGGACGGGCGGGCCTGCCGAGACGGGGCACCTGATGATTAGGCTGGTGCGGGGCGCGGCACCGGAAGCCGTGGGGTGGGTGTCGGCGACCCGGGGAGGGCCTGTGCGTCGGACGACCTGCCTCGGACAACTCGGCCGGCCTCGAACCACTTCGGACGACAAGGAACTCGGTCGCCCCGGCACGGCATGAGGGTGCTCGACCACACCAGGAGGAACTGTGAGCAGCGACCGGGACGGGATGCGCGGGGGCTGGGCCACACCCGGCGATGACCAGCCCGACGCGGAGTCCTCCATCGAGATGACGGGCGAGTTCACCATCGACTACGCGCCGCCGGCTTGGTACACGCAGAACGCCGGAGGGTCGGGATCGGGTTCCGACACCGGTTCGCGGGACGGAACGGGAGACGCCTCAGGAGGCGCTTCGGGGGGCGGAACGGAAGCGGGTCCCGGTTGGGGTACGGCTCCGGGTCCTGGGACCGGTCCTGCGGCGGCCCCGGGCGACGGCGCGGGGATGGACCCCCGCATCTCCGGGCCCACGGGTGCTCCGGGTGCTCCGGGTGCTCCGGGTGCTCCGGGTGCTCCGGGTGCTCCGGGTGCTCCGGGTGGTGATTTCCTGGTCGGTGGTCCGGTTCCGGGGCAAGCTTCGCCTGTCCAGGCGAACATGGCGCCCGGTGGGCCGTTCGCGCCGCCTCCTCCGGCTGTACCGGGGGCGCCGTTCCCGCCGCCCGCGGCTCCTGTTGCGGGGGCGCCTTTCACTCCGCCCGCGCCCCCTGCGCCTCCTGTGCACCCCGCGCCTCCCGCAGGGCACGGCGCCGTGCCGAGGCTGCCGGAGGGCAGCGGATTCGAACCGCAGCCACAGCCGCCAGTTCAGCCACAGCCGCCAGTTCAGCCGGTGCAGCCGGTGCCGAGCGCGGGCTTTCCCAGCCAGGGCGACGCCACGGGTGCGTCGGCCGCCGAGGAAGACGACACCTCCACCGGGGACCTCGAGAGCGGTGCCACCATGCGCTTCTCGCCGGTCGCGCTCAGGCATCAGATCGCGGAGCAGGCGGCGGCCCAGCCGGCGCCGGACACGGCGGACGGCGATGCCGCCTCCGAAGCAGCCCAGACCGCCGAAGCCGCCCACGCCTCCGGACCCTCGACGGAGGCTGCCGGGGCACCCGAAGACGGTGCGGCCGACGACGCCACCACCGATGGCGCGGAGCCCTCGGACGCGGAAGCGGAGTCCTCCGTCTCCGCCGACGAGGCCGACTCGTCGAGTGAGACCTCGGTGGCCGCAAAAACCGGGAGCGAGGCCAAAGACGCCGACGGCTCGGACGCCGAGGTGTCCGCCGCCGGGCCGCAGGAGCCCGCTGCGGCGGAGCCGGGCTCCGAGGACGTATTGCCGTCCGAGGAGGCGGAGCAAGCGGAGGAAGCGGAGGAAGCGCAGCCTCAGGCCGCCGTACCGCCGGCACCGCCCGCCTGGACCGTTCCGCAGGCCCCGCAGAGCGAGGTGCCGCCGCTGCCGCCGTCGTACCAGCCGGCCGCGCCCGCCCCCGCGGCCCAGTGGCCGGCCCAGCCGGACCCGCAGGCGCAGCCCCAGCCCCAGCCCCAGCCCCAGCAGACGGACCCGTCCGCGCCCGCCCCTGCGGCCCAGCAGCCGCCCGCGCCGCCCGCCTGGAGCCCGGCCGCGCCCGCGCCCGCCCCGCAGCCCGGGTACGGCTTTCCGCAGGCCCCGGCCCCGGCACCTACCGCTCAGCAGCAACCGCAGGTCCCGAACCCGGCACCTGCCCCCGACGCCCAGCCGGGGTACGGCTTCCCGCAGCCCCCTGCTCCCAACGCCCAGCCGGGCTACGGCTTCCCCCAGCCCCCCGCCCCCAACACTCAGCCCGGATACGGCTTCCCCCAGCCCCCCGCCCCCAACACTCAGCCCGGATACGGCTTCCCCCAGCCCCCCGCCCCCAACGCCCAGCCCGGATACGGCTTCCCCCAGCCGTCCGCCGGACCCGTGCCCACGCCCCCTGCTTCGCCCGGTGGTTACGGCTTCCCGCAGCCCCCGGCCGCCCAGGTGCCCCCGGCACCCCAGCCGCACGCCGGGATCCCGCAGCAGGCCGACGGGCAGACCACCCCCACCGGCGCTCCCCACGGAACGCCTCCGGGAGCGCCCCAGGGCTTCGCCGGTCAGCCCCAGCAGGCACCCGGGGCACCTCATGTCCCCCACCAGCCGCCACACGCCTCCCCCCAGGCACAGCCGCAGCCGCAGGCACAGGCGCCCCAGGACCCCCACGTCCCGCAGCCCCCGATGGACCCCCGTACCGGAGCCGCCTGGCCGCAGCCGATCCAGCACGACCAGCGGCAGCCGGTCAACCCGGGTGCCGCCCCGCTGGGTTACACGGCGGCCGTGGAGCTCTCCTCCGACCGGCTGCTCAACAACAAGAAGCAGAAGGCGAAGAGCAGCCGCCCGGCAGCCGGCGGCGGCCGGTTCAAGCTCGGCGGCAAGAAGGAGGAGGCCGAGCGGCAGCGGAAGTTGGAGCTCATCCGCACGCCCGTGCTGTCGTGCTACCGCATCGCCGTCATCAGCCTCAAGGGCGGTGTCGGCAAGACGACCACGACCACCGCGCTCGGCTCCACGCTGGCCACCGAGCGGCAGGACAAGATCCTCGCGATCGACGCCAACCCGGACGCGGGCACCCTCGGCCGCCGTGTGCGGCGGGAGACCGGGGCCACCATCCGTGACCTGGTCCAGGCGATCCCTTACCTCAACTCGTACATGGACATCCGGCGGTTCACCTCCCAGGCACCCTCCGGGCTGGAGATCATCGCCAACGACGTGGACCCGGCCGTCTCGACGACGTTCAACGACGAGGACTACCGGCGCGCGATCGACGTGCTCGGCAAGCAGTACCCGGTCATCCTGACCGACTCGGGCACGGGTCTGCTCTACAGCGCGATGCGCGGTGTGCTCGACCTCGCCGACCAGCTCATCATCATCTCGACCCCGTCGGTCGACGGCGCGAGCAGCGCCAGCACCACGCTGGACTGGCTGTCCGCGCACGGGTACGCCGAGCTCGTCTCACGGTCCATCACGGTCATCTCGGGTGTCCGCGAGACCGGCAAGATGATCAAGGTGGAGGACATCGTCAGCCACTTCGAGACACGGTGCCGGGGCGTCGTCGTCGTGCCGTTCGACGAGCATCTCGCGGCCGGTGCCGAGGTCGACCTCGACATGATGCGGCCGAAGGTGCGGGAGGCGTACTTCAACCTCGCGGCGATGGTGGCGGAGGACTTCGTCCGGCACCAGCAGATGCACGGTCTGTGGACCAGCGACGGCAACCCGCCGCCGGTCGCCGCCCCGCCGATGCCGGGCCAGCCCATGCCGGGCCAGCCCTACCCGCCCCAGGCGGAGCAGCCCTACCCGCAGCAGCCCGGCCAGCCGTACCCACCGCAGCCGTACCCGCAGGGTCAGCCGTATCCCCAGGGCCAGCCGTATCCCCAGGGCCAGTCGTACCCGCAGGTGCCGCAGCAGGGCGGGCCCTACCCGCCGCAGCCCGGCCAGCCGTACCAGCAGCCCGGTCAGCCGCCCGCCGGATACCCGCAGCAGCCACCGCAGCCACAGCACCCGCAGCCACAGCACCCGCAGGGCGCCGAGGGCCAGGCCGCTCCCCCGCCCCCGCCCCCGCAGCAGTAGCCGCGAGCAGTAGCCGCGAGCAAAGGGCGGCCGGTGTCCCAGGACACCGGCCGCCCTTTCGTGGGGTGGGCCGCGGGGGTTACTCCGCCGCCGCGATCAGCTCCCGGCAGCGTTTGACGTCCTGCGCCATCTGTTCCAGCAGCGCCTCGAGCGTGTCGAACCTGGCCTGGCCGCGGACGAAGGCGAGGAAGTCGACGGCGACATGGAGGCCGTAGAGGTCGAGGCCGACGCGGTCGATGGCGTACGCCTCCACCGTGCGCTCGGTGCCGTCGAACTGCGGGTTGGTGCCGACGGAGATGGCGGCCGGCATCGCCTCGCCGTCCGCGTGCAGCCAGCCGGCGTAGACGCCGTCGGCGGGGATCGCGGTGTGCGGGAGCGTCTCCACGTTGGCGGTGGGGAAGCCGAGTTCCCGGCCGCGCTGGGCACCGCGTACGACCACGCCCTCGACGCGGTGCGGGCGGCCCAGGATCTCGGTGGCGCCCTCGACGTCGCCCTCGGCGACCAGGCGCCGGGTCAGCGTCGAGGAGAACGGCTCGCCACCACCCGCCTCGCCGGTCAGGCGCAGCTCGACGACCTCGATCTCGAAGTCGTAGACCTCGCCCTGCTCGGCCAGGAAGTCCACGTTGCCGGCGGCCTTGTGGCCGAAGCGGAAGTTGGGGCCCTCGACGACCGTCCTGGCGTGCAGCTTGTCGACCAGGACCTTGACGACGAACTCGGCCGGGGACAGCTTCGAGAACTCGGTCGTGAAGGGCAGGATCAGGACCGCGTCCACGCCCAGCTCGGCCATCAGTTCGGCGCGGCGGTGGTGCGGGGCGAGCAGCGGCGGGTGGCTGCCGGGGCGGACCACCTCGCTGGGGTGCGGGTCGAAGGTGACGACGACGGTGGGCACGCCCAGCTCGCGGGCGCGTTCCACGGCGTGCTGGATGATCAGCTGGTGGCCGCGGTGCACCCCGTCGTAGGAGCCGATGGTGACGACGCTGCGCCCCCAGTCCTGGGGGATGTCCTCCAAGCCACGCCAGCGCTGCACTGTGACCGCTCCTCGAACCCGTGTCCGTGTTTACCGTTGACCGCGTTTTCCGTTGACCGCTTACGCAGCTCTAAGGGTGCCATGCCGCGTCTTGTCGGCCCGCATCGGCATGGGGCCTGTGATCCGGCCCACGTCCCCGCGTCCCCGCCCCCGGCGTTCTTCCACCCGTAGCCGCCCCGCCGTGCCGCCACGCCATGCCCCGCCGCGCCGCCACGCCGCGCCGCCCCGCGCCGCCTTGCCGTGCCGTGCCGTGCCGTGTCACCGGGGCCGTCGCGCCGCGGCAGTCACGCCGGGGGCTCAGGCCAGGACCCCGGCGGCACCTGCCAGGTTCTCGATCGTGCGGCGGGCGCCCGGGCCGATCAGCGGCGCCCACTCCGCGGGGGCCTCGGCGAGCCAGCCCGCGACCTGCGCGGCGAAGCCGGGGACGTGGCGGCCCAGCTCGACCACGCCGCGGTCGAAGCGGGTCGCGCCGTCCGGGGTGCGGACGAGGAGGAGGCCGGTGCGGTGGACGAGGACGCGCAGGGCGTCGCCGCGCAGGGCGGCGGCCGCGTGCAGGACGGCGTCCAGGACGGCGGGGTGGTGCTCGTGCGCGAGGAGGTGCTCCAGCAGCTCACGGCGGAGGGAGCCGGACTCCGGGCCCGCGCCGGGGGCGGCCAGGACGGTGGCCAGGGCGGCCCGCATCTGCTCGGGGCCGCTCTCCAGCAGCCCTGTGACCAGGGGGATCAGGACGGCGCGGGCGGCCGGCCCCCGGTCGAGGCGCCGGTCGACGGACACGGCCACCTCGCCCGCGGTCTCCGGCCGGTGCTCCACGGTCTCCCGGACGAGGTCCACGATCCGGTCGGCCAGGTCGGGCGTGGCCGTGTCGGCTAGCGCGCCCAGCAGGCGGCCCGGTTCCGGGTGCGGGCCGCGCAGACGGGCGCGGACGGCGTCCAGGACCGGCTGGGGGTGGGTGGTCAGGGCGGTGAGCAGGGTGCTCGGCGGCAGCCACGGGTCGCCCGACGCGAACCGTTCCAGCGCCTGCGGCAGGTGCCGGGCGCGGGTCTGCGGGTCCCGTACGAGGAGGGCGATCGCGCCGCCGTGCAGGGTGCGGTCGGCGGGGCGGGCCAGCAGGGCGAGGGCCGCGTACCGCAGCAGCGCCCGGTCGGCTGCGGTGCGGACGTGGGGCGCGGCACGCAGGGCGCAGACCAGCGCCGCGGCCCGCCGGGCCGGTCGCTCGTCGTGGGCCCAGCGGTCCACGGCCCGGCACAGCGCGGCCGGTTCCTCCTCCGCGAGCACCGCGAGCAGTTCGTCGGCACGCGGGTGCGCGCAGTCCACCAGAGCTTCCGTGAGGTCGTCCGGGGCCCGGTGCCGATGTGTGTGCAGCAGTGCCTGCGCGGCCGTCGCGACGGTGGCGTGCGGTGTCGCGGGCAGCGGCCGCTCGTCGTCGAACCAGTGGGTGAGCAGCGGCTGTACGGCGGCGGGGTCGGCGGTGAGCAGGCCGGCGACGGCGTCCAGGTAACGGGGCCGGTCCGCGGCGTGCGGGGCGGCGTCGGCGAGGACCAGGCGGCGCAGCAGGTCCAGCCGGGTCCGATCCGGCAGGGGCAGAGCGGTCCAGAAGTCGGGGTCGAACCCGGCAGGGCCGCCTGGCCGGCCGCGCCGGGCCGCGAGCCGGTCGGCCAGCAGCCGCAGGACGTCGGCGTACGGTGTGGCGTCCGGGACGCGCAGCAGGGTCTCGCCGAGCAGTCGGGCGGCCCACCACACGTCCGGGTCGGCTTCGAGGGCGTCCGTCACCTCGCGGAGGTGGTGGGAGAGCCGTGGTGTGCCGTGCTGGCGGGCGACGAGCAGCAGTGCCTGGACGACGGGGCCGATGCGGTGGTGCGGGACGGGCGACGCGAGGGCGCCGTCCTGAACCCTGCCGCGCGGGACGGGCACCACGGGGACGCCGTCCGAGGTGCGGTGGTGGTGGACCAGGGCGCGCAGGGCCTCTTCGAGGTCGAGGTGGACGCCCTGGATCCAGTCGGCGAGTTCCTCGTGGGCGAAGCGGTAGCCGCTGCCCGCCGGTACCAGGAGGCCCTCGGCGAGGACCGCCGACGCCCAGCCGGTGCCGCCGCCGAGCCGGGCCGGGGCGGGCCCCCACGGGAACACCGCCTCGAAGGAGGCCCGGTCCAGTTGCCCCTGTCCCGGGCCGAGACATCGCCGGGCGGCCTCGTGGACCTGGCCGGACACCTTCGCCGCGAGCCGGCGTACGGCGGTGCCGCGCAGGCCGTTCTCCGCGGCCAGCCGGACCGCGACGCGCAGGCACATCAGGTCGAGGTGGGCGGCGAGGACGTCGTCGCGGCCGAGGGGCGCGCCGGGGGCGTCGGCGCCGGGCAGGGCGGCGCGGAGTTCCGCGCAGAGGCGGAGGGTGAGGGGGTGCCGGGCGTCCGAGGGGTGGAGCGCGGTGTCGGGGACGCCGTATCGGGCGCGGGCCTCGCGGGCCTCCTCCGGGGTGAGGTCACCGAGCGGGACGCGGGGCGGGAACGCCCGGGTCGTACGGCCGTACAGCGTCTCCGGCGGGAAGTGCGCCCCGGCCTGCTCCCAGTACTCGGCCCGGCAGGCCACCACGAGCCGGGTCCGCGTCTCCCGCAGCCATGCCACCGTCCCGGCGGTCCACTCGCGCAGCCGGTGGGCCAGGGCCGAAGGCATCTCCTCCGGGCCGTCGAGCAGGAGCAGCAGGGGGCGTCCGGCCGCGCCGGCGAGGTGGGCCACCCGCTCCGGCGTGAGGTCGCCGGGGTTCAGGCCGGGACGGGACGCGGCCACGATCCGGGCCGCGCGGTGCAGTGCCCGGCGGGCCGCGTCGGCGACCGAGCCGTCGTCGTCCCGGAGGTCCGCGCCGCGCAGCCACAGGGTGGGCGCCGGTTCCGTGCCCCGGCCGCGGCGTGCGGCGAGCGCGGCGAGTTCGGTCGTACGGCCGCTGCCCGGGGCGCCGACGAGGCCGAGGACGGCCGCCGGGCTCGTGGTGAACGCGGCGAACTCCCGGGCCGGCAGGGCGCGTTCGACCGGCGGTCCGGCGGGGTCGGCGGGCGGGCCGTCCGAGCCCACCGAGGTGGCGGTGAGTTCCAGGACGCCGGCCAGGTTGAGGTCGGCGCCGTAGGCGGGGACCGTCGCCGCGTTGCGGGCGAGGAGCGCGGCGAGCGGGCCGTCGGGCGGGGCCGGGCGCAGCGGCACGGCGAAGGCGGCGTCGTGCCGGCCGGAGCGCAGGGCGGTGCCCAGGACGGCGACGACCGCCCCGGTCGCGGCGTCGAGCACCGGTCCGCCGGCGGCGCCCCCGCCGGGCCGCAGCGCGTCCCGGCCCGCCGTGCCGATCGCGAGGTCCAGGGCGGTGCCGAGGGAGTGGCACCGGTCCGTGGCCGTGTACGTCACGGGTGTCGCGGCGAGCACCCGCGCCTCGCGCCAGCAGCCGGCGGCCAGCCGGACGTGGGCGCCCGTCGCGACGCCGTCCCGGACGGTGACCGGCAGGGGGTCGGCCACGAGGCCCTCGGCGCGGACGAGGGCCAGACCGAGCTCCGGCAGCGGGGCGACGGCGTCGGCGGTGACCACACGACCACGACCACCGCCGAAGCCACCACCGCCGAAGCCACCACCGCCACAACCACCACCGCCACCACCGCCACAACCACCGCCACTCAAGTCACCGCGGTCATCCACGCCCCCTTGCTCGTCGCCTTGCAGGTACCCCTGGACCCCCTG
This sequence comes from Streptomyces sp. NPDC088812, assembly GCF_044750285.1. Taxonomy (NCBI): domain Bacteria; kingdom Bacillati; phylum Actinomycetota; class Actinomycetes; order Kitasatosporales; family Streptomycetaceae; genus Streptomyces; species Streptomyces sp. NPDC088812. The sequence continues at coordinate 37,603 of NZ_JBIVJP010000007.1, forward strand.
GCCCCCTTGGACCCCCCGGTCCCCCGGGTCATCTCGGTCACCGACGACGTGCAGGACGAGACGGTGGAGACCGTCGACGGCCTCATGGCTGGTGACGACCGTGCCGTGGTGGTCGGCGACGAAGCCGCAACCGCGCGGCCGGCCGGCCGGGTCGTGGAGAGTGACGAGGGAGGCGTCGAGGACCCGCGCGGCAGGATGCGCGGGACCGGCCGGGTACGGCGGTTCCACCGGGCGCGGAGGACGGTACGGAGATCCCGCGGGATGCGCCGGCTCTGCCGGATGCGCAAGGTCCGCCGGATGCGCCGGGACCGCCTGGTCCGCCGGGTCCGCCGGGTCCGGAGAAGGGTACGGAGAAGGGTACGGAGAACGGTACGGAGGACCGGCCGGATACGCCGGATGCGGGGCGGGACCGGGGGAAGGGTGACGGCCGTCGTCGGTTCGCGGGTCCCTTTCCGCCATCGTCGTACCTCCCACCGCACGTGCGTGTCCGTTCGACGGTAGGCACGGGGGATCGCCCGGGCGGACGGCGGAATGAACGCGCCCCCTGACACCCCCGGGTTCACTCCGAGCGCCTGCCCGGACGGGTGAATGAACGGGGGCCGTCGGACACACCCTAGGGGTGGGGGAACCGAGGGGGGACCGTGGAGCGGCGGCGGAGCAGGGCCCCGTGCCGGCCGCTCCACGGGCGGTACCGGCGGTGGCTCAGCCGAGGACGGCCAGGCTCTTCGCCTTGCCCTTCTGCTCCTCGACCAGCGCCAGGAACCGTCCCTCGGGGTCGAAGACGGCCACCGGGCCGGAGCCGGAGTACTCGTCGGGCATCTCCAGCCGCACGCCGTTGGTGAGCAGCCGGGCCCGCCGCGCGTCCACGTCCCAGCGGGGGAACGCCGCCGCGGCGGCCTCCGCGATCGGCATCACCGTCAGCTCCTTCTGGAGCTGGTCCAGGGTGCGGGCCGCGTCCAGCTTGTACGGGCCGACACGGGTGCGGCGCAGGGCGGTGAGGTGGCCGCCGACGCCGAGGTCGGCGCCCAGGTCGCGGGCGAGGGCGCGGATGTAGGTGCCGGACGAGCAGACCACGGAGACGATCAGGTCCAGCACCGGGGTGCCGTCCTCGGCGACGGCGTCGCGGACGTCGTACACCGTGAAGGAGGAGATGGTGACCGGCCGGGCGGGGATCTCGAACTCCTCGCCCTCGCGGGCCCGCTTGTAGGAGCGCACCCCGTCGATCTTGATGGCGCTGACCTTGGACGGGACCTGCATGATGTCGCCGGTCAGCTTGGCGATGCCGGCGTCGACGGCGTCCCGGGTGACCGCGGAGGCGTCGGTGGAGGAGGTGATCTCCCCCTCGGCGTCGTCCGTCACGGTGTTCTGGCCCAGCCGGACGGTCCCCAGGTACTCCTTCTCGGTGAGGGCGAGGTGCCCGAGGAGCTTGGTCGCCTTCTCCATGCCGAGGACGAGGACGCCCGTCGCCATCGGGTCGAGGGTGCCGGCGTGCCCGACGCGGCGGGTCCTGGCGATGCCCCGCATCTTGGCCACGACGTCGTGCGAGGTGAAGCCCGACGGCTTGTCGACGATGACGAGGCCGTCGGGCGCGGTGTGCTTCCGGTTCATTCGGCGGTGTCGTCCGTCTCGTCGTCACCGGGCTTGCGGTACGGGTCGGCGCCGGCGGCGTACGCGGCGCCCGCGGACGCCTCGCGCACCTTCTCGTCGGCGGCGCGCGCCTTGTCGAGGAGGTCGTCGATGGTGCGGGCGTTGTCCGGCAGGGCGTCGGCGACGAAGGACAGCGTCGGCGTGAACTTCACCCCGGCCGCGCGGCCGACCTCCGAGCGCAGGATGCCCTTGGCGCTCTCCAGGCCGGCGGCGGCGGCCTTCCGCTCCTCGTCGTCCCCGTACACGGTGTAGAAGACGGTCGCCTCCCTGAGGTCACCCGTGACCCGGGTGTCCGTGATGGTGACGTGGGAACCGAGCCGCGGGTCCTTGATCCCTCGCTGCAGCTTCTGGGCCACCACCTCTCGGATGAGGTCCGCCAGCCTCTTGGCGCGCGCGTTGTCGGCCACTGGTCCGTCTCCCGTTCTTTCTTCTGCTTGCGTTCTCTGGTCTGGTCGGTCAGTCGTCTTCGCCGTGGAAGCGGCGCCTGACCGACAGCAGCTCCACTTCGGGGCGGCCGGCGACCAGCCGTTCGCACCGGTCCAGTACGTCGGTCAGGTGCTCCGCGTCGCCGGACACCATGGCCAGGCCGATGACCGCCCGGCGGTGCAGGTCCTGGTGGTCCACCTCGGCCGCGCTCACCGCGTACTTGCGCTGGAGCTCGGCGACGATGGGGCGGACGACGGAGCGCTTCTCCTTCAGCGACCGGACGTCGCCGAGGAGCAGGTCGAAGGACAGAGTCCCCACGTACATGTGTGTAGCCGGTTCACCCGCCGGTACGGGATCGATGGCCCCGTCTGCCGTGTGGAACAGGGCATCAGGAACGGTACAACGATACCCGCGGTGGTTCGACGGGGTTTCCGGGTGCCCCCGGGAACGGCGGCGCGCCGGCTGGCAGGGACGGACCCTGCCGGCCGGCGCGCACCTCGGGTGGTCACACCCGCGGCTTCTCCCGCATCTCGTACGTCGCGATGACGTCGTCGATCTTGATGTCGTTGAAGTTGCCGAGGTTGATACCGCCCTCGAACCCTTCGCGGATCTCGGTGACGTCGTCCTTGAAGCGACGCAGGCCCTCGATGTTGAGGTTCTCCGCGATGACCTTGCCGTCGCGGATGAGGCGCGCCTTGGTGTTGCGCTTGACCTCGCCCGAGCGGATGAGGACACCGGCGATGTTGCCCAGCTTGGACGACTTGAAGATCTCGCGGATCTCCGCCGTGCCGAGCTCGACCTCCTCGTACTCCGGCTTCAGCATGCCCTTCAGGGCCGCCTCGATCTCCTCGATCGCCTGGTAGATGACCGAGTAGTAGCGGACGTCCACGCCCTCGCGCTCGGCCATCTGCTGCGCACGGCCGGCCGCGCGCACGTTGAAGCCGATCACGATGGCGTCCGAGCCCATCGCCAGGTCGATGTCGGACTCCGTGACCGCACCGACGCCGCGGTGCAGGACGCGGATGTCGACCTCTTCGCCGACGTCCAGCTGGAGCAGCGAGGACTCGAGTGCCTCGACGGAACCGGAAGCGTCACCCTTGATGATCAGGTTCAGCTGCTGGACCTCGCCGGCCTTCAGAGCCGCGTCCAGGTTCTCCAGGGAGAACCTGCGCGTGCGCTTGGCGAAGGCCGCGTTGCGCTCGCGGGCCGCACGCTTCTCGGCGATCTGGCGGGCCGTACGGTCCTCGTCGACGACGAGGAAGTTGTCGCCCGCGCCCGGGACGTTGGTCAGGCCCAGGACCTGGACCGGCGTCGACGGGCCGGCCTCGGCCACGTTGTTGCCGTTGTCGTCGAGCATGGCGCGCACACGACCGTAGGCGTCGCCCACGACCATCGTGTCGCCGACCCGCAGCGTGCCTCGCTGGACGAGGACCGTCGCCACGGCACCGCGGCCGCGGTCGAGACGGGACTCGATCGAGATGCCCTGCGCGTCCTGGGCCGGGTTGGCCCGCAGGTCGAGCGAGGCGTCGGCCGTGAGGATCACGGCCTCCAGCAGCGAGTCGATGTGCAGGCCCTGCTTGGCGGAGATGTCGACGAACATGGTGTCGCCGCCGTACTCCTCGGCCACCAGGCCGTACTCGGTCAGCTGACCGCGCACCTTGGTCGGGTCGGCGCCCTCGACGTCGATCTTGTTGACCGCGACGACGATCGGGACGTCGGCCGCCTTGGCGTGGTTGAGCGCCTCGACCGTCTGCGGCATGACGCCGTCGTTGGCCGCGACGACCAGGATCGCGATGTCGGTCGACTTCGCACCACGGGCACGCATGGCGGTGAACGCCTCGTGACCCGGGGTGTCGATGAAGGTGATCTTGCGCTCTTCGGCGTTGACCTCGGTCGCGACCTGGTAGGCACCGATGTGCTGGGTGATGCCACCGGCCTCGCCCGCGATGACGTTCGTCTTGCGGATGGCGTCGAGCAGGCGGGTCTTGCCGTGGTCGACGTGACCCATGACGGTGACGACCGGCGGGCGGACCACCAGGTCCTCCTCGTCGCCCTCGTCCTCGCCGAACTCGATGTCGAAGGACTCGAGCAGCTCGCGGTCCTCCTCCTCCGGGCTGACGATCTGAACCGTGTAGTTCATCTCGCCGGCGAGGAGTTCCAGGGTCTCGTCGGAGACGGACTGGGTCGCGGTGACCATCTCGCCGAGGTTCATCATGACCGCGACGAGCGACGCCGGGTTGGCGTTGATCTTCTCCGCGAAGTCGGTGAGCGACGCACCGCGCGACAGGCGAATGGTCTCGCCATTGCCGCGAGGCAGCATCACGCCGCCGACCGACGGGGCCTGCATGGCCTCGTACTCCTGGCGCCTCTGCCGCTTCGACTTGCGGCCACGGCGCGCGGGACCACCCGGACGGCCGAAGGCACCCTGCGTGCCGCCGCGGCCACCGGGACCGCCGGGACGACCACCGAAGCCGGGACGGCCACCGCCGCCACCGCCCGGACCACCGGGACGACCGGCGAAGCCGCCGCCACCACCGGCACCCGGACCACCGGGACGACCGGCGAAACCGCCGCCACCGCCACCGGGACGGCCGGCGAAGCCGCCGCCGCCGCCCGGACGACCGCCGCCGCCACCGGGACGACCGCCGCCGCCGGGACCGCGACCGCCGGGGCCGCCGCCGGGGCGGGGGCCGGCAGCCGGGCGCTGCGGCATCATGCCGGGGTTCGGACGCGGGCCGCCGGGACGCGGACCGCCGGGGCCGCCCTGCGGGCGGGGCATACCGGCCGGCGACGGGCGCGGACCGCCCGGAGCCTGCGGACGCGGACCGCCGCCCTGGCCACCGGGGGCCTGGGGACGGGGACCGGCGCCCGGAGCGCCGCCGGGACGCGGGCCGCCGGGGCCGCCCTGCGGACGGGGGGCCTGCGGACGGGCCATACCGGCGTTGCCGCCGGAGGTGAAGGGGTTGTTGCCCGGACGGGGACCGGCCGGACGGGCGCCCGGACGCGGTGCGCCGGCGCCACCGGGGCGCTGACCCTGCGCGGCGGCCGGACGGGGGGCCTGACCACCCTGCTGCTGACCCTGGCCGGGGCCGGGACGGCCACCGGGCCTGGGGGCGCCGGGGCGCGGACCCTGTCCGGCGGGCTTCGGCGCGGCCGGGGCCGACGGCGGAGCGGTGAACTCCGGGGCGGCGGGGGCCGGACGCGGCGCGGGCCGGGGACCCGGACGCGGGCCGGGCGCCGACGGCGCGGGGGCCGACGGCGCCGACGAGGCGGCCGGGGCGGCCGGGGCCGCGGGCTGCGGGGCAGCCGGAGGCTTGGGGGCGGCCGGCCGCGGCGCGGCCGGACCCGGACGAGCCGCCTGCGCCGGGGACGGCGCGGCGGGCTTGGGGGCAGCCTTGCGCGGGGCGCCGGGCTTGGCGGACCTGCCGCCACCGCCACCCTGGAAGGCGTCAGTCAGTTTGCGTACGACAGGCGCTTCGATCGTCGAAGACGCCGAACGGACGAATTCACCGAGTTCCTGGAGCTTGGCCATGACGACCTTGCTCTCCACACCGAACTCCTTGGCGAGTTCGTATACCCGGACCTTAGCCACTTCGCTCCTTTGAGGTCCGGGTTGCGTCCGGACCGTCGCTACTTCATGGGCGTACTCATCGCGTGCTCATCGAGTGCTCATCGCAATCTCGACCTACTTCCAACTCGCGGGGTACCAGAGCCGCACGGGGGTTCCGCGCGACGCTTCTTACGGTGTTACCTGATCGGCAACTGTCGTCTGCTCGACGTACCGGCGCAACGCCTTTGTGTCGAGCGCTCCCGGGGCGCGCAAAGCCCTGGTGAACGCTCGGCGGCGTACCGCCTGGTCGAGACAGACCGGGGCGGGGTGCACGTACGCACCCCGGCCGGGCAGCGTACCGCGAGGATCGGGGACGCAGGCGTCCTCGACCGCCACGATGCGCAGCAGCTCCGTCTTGGCCGCCCGCTCCCGGCACCCCACGCAGGTGCGCTCAGGGCATGTTCGGGCGTGCGTCCGGCCAGACACAGTTAAGTCTACCTCCCCGTAGCGACCCCACCCCTTTGGGGCAGGAATCGCACAGTTACCGCGCAAGAACTGTCGTGATCTCAACGGCCACCGGCCGAGATCTATTCCCCGGTCTGCTCCGTGTCCGGCCGGATGTCGATTCGCCAGCCGGTGAGACGGGCGGCGAGCCGGGCGTTCTGCCCTTCCTTGCCGATCGCCAGGGACAGCTGGTAGTCCGGAACGGTCACGCGGGCGGAGCGGGCCGCCATGTCGACGACCTCGACCTTCGACACCCGGGCGGGTGACAGCGCGTTCGCCACCATCTCGGCCGGGTCGTCCGACCAGTCGACGATGTCGATCTTCTCGCCGTTCAGTTCGCCCATGACGTTGCGCACGCGTCCGCCCATCGGGCCGATGCAGGCGCCCTTGGCGTTCAGACCCGAACGGGTGGAGCGGACCGCGATCTTCGTGCGGTGGCCGGCCTCGCGGGCGATGGCGGCGATCTCGACGGACCCGTCGGCGATCTCCGGCACCTCCAGCGCGAAGAGCTTCTTCACGAGGTTGGGGTGGGTGCGCGAGAGCGTCACGGACGGTCCGCGCACGCCCTTGGCCACGCGGACGACGTACGACCGCAGGCGCAGGCCGTGCGAGTAGGTCTCGCCGGGGACCTGCTCCTGCACCGGCAGGATGGCCTCCAGCTTGCCGATGTCGACGAGCACGTTCTTCGGGTCGCGGCCCTGCTGGACCACTCCGGTGACGATGTCGCCCTCACGGCCGGCGTACTCGCCGAGCGTCGCGTCGTCCTCGGCGTCGCGCAGCCGCTGGAGGATCACCTGCTTGGCCGTGGTGGCGGCGATGCGGCCGAACCCGGACGGGGTGTCGTCGAACTCGCGGGGCTGCTGCCCCTCCTCGAGGTCCTCGGGGTCCTCCTTCGCCCACACGGTCACGTGACCGGTCTCCCGGTTCAGCTCCACGCGCGCGTGGCGGCGGCTTCCCTCGGTGCGGTGGTAGGCGATGAGGAGGGCCGACTCGATCGCCTCGACCAGCAGGTCGAAGGAGATCTCCTTCTCCCGCACCAAGCCCCGCAGGGCGCTCATGTCGATGTCCACGGCTACGCCTCCTCCTCTTCCTTCATGTCCTTCTTGTCCTTGCGGCTGAACTCGACCTGGACGCGGGCCCGGTCGATGGCGTCGAAGGCGAGTCTGCGGGTGGTGGCCTTGCGGCCCTTCACTCCCGGTACCTCGACGTCGAGGCCGTCGTCGTCCACGGTGAGGATGCGGGCGACGAGTTCGCCGTCCTCGTGGAGCTGGAACCGCACCAGGCGGTCGGTGGCCCGTACGTAGTGGCGGTGTTCGGTGAGGGCGCGCTCCGCGCCCGGGGTGCCGACCTCGAGGGTGTACTCGCCCTCGCCCATCGCGTCCGTCTCGTCGAGCTTCGCCGAGAGCGCGCGGCTCACATCGGCGATCTGGTCCAGGTCGGCACCGCTGTCGGAGTCGACGACGACGCGCAGCACGCGCTTGCGTCCGACGGAGTCCACGGCGATTTCTTCGAGATCCAGACCCTGGGAGGTGACGAGCGGTTCCAGCAGTTCTCGCAGCCTCTCGCTCTGGGTGGTGCTCATCCGGGTGACTCCTCGGCCGCGTGTGCTGTTGTGGGATGGGTCGCGTGTCTGGTCAAAGGGTATCCGGTCGCGGGGGGTGTTGCCGTCCACCGTGGGCGGGCCCGCGCCGCCCCGCGCGCGCCGTGCGGCCGGCGGGGTGGGGCCGGTGCCGATGAGTGGTGCCGGGCGGGTGCGCGGGTACGGTGATCACGGGCATGCCCACCCGTGATCGGTGTTTCTGTCGTACGAGTTCCCCGAGGACGTCTGCCGTGCCGTTCCCCCCGCCGCCGCGCACCCTCTCGGGTCCGCGCAGAAGAACCCTGCTCGCCTCGGCCGTCGGGGCCGCCCTGCTGGCGAGCTGCTCCTCGGACGGCGACTCCGGCGGGGACGGCTCGGACGGCGGCCCGTCGGCCGCGGAGCGGGCACGCGCGGGTGCGGCGCGGGACAGCGCGGGGCTGGTGGCACGGTACGACGCCGTCCTCTCCGTCCATCCGACGCTGCTGGGGCAGCTGGCGCCGCTGCGGGCGGAGGTCGTGGAGCACATGACGGCGTTCGGGGGCGCCGCCGGGCAGCCGGCCTCCCCTTCGGCCTCCCCGTCTTCCTCCGCCGCGGCCTCGTCCCCCGCGTCCCCTTCCGCGTCGGCCTCCGGGGCGTCCTCCCCGGCCGCCGTTCCCCCGGTCGAGGGCGACGCGCTCGCCGGCCTCGCCGCGGCGGAGCGCACGCTGGCCGATCAGCGGCTCGCCGCCCTGGCGGCCGTGCCCGGCGAACTGGCCCGGTTGCTGGCCTCGGTGGCGGCGGCCGGTGCCGCGCACGCGTACCTGCTGACGGAGGGGGCCCGATGAGCGGGCGGAAGAACGACCGGGACAGCGGGGAGCTGGCGGCGCTCCAGGCGGCGCTGGCCGCCGAGCACGCGGCGGTGTATGGGTACGGGGTCGTCGGCGGCCGGGTCCGCGAGGGGCGGCGCACGGAGGCGCAGACGGCGTACGACGCGCACCGGGCCCGGCGGGACGCGCTGGCGCGTGAGGTGCGCGACCTGGGTGCGGAGCCGGTCGCGGCGAGCGCCGCGTACGCCCTGCCGTTCCCGGTGGAGGACTCGGTCGCGGCGGTGCGGCTCGCCGCCGAGCTGGAGGAGCGGGTGGCCGGGGTCTACTCCGACCTGGTGCGGGCCACCGGGGACGCACGGCGCCGGGAGGCGGCCGGGGCGCTGCGGGAGGCGGCGGTGCGGGCGGTGCGCTGGCGGGGCGGGAGCGTAGCCTTCCCTGGTCTCGCGGAGCGGTCCGTCACGGCCGGGGACCCGGCCGTCACCGGCGCCGGGCCGTCGGCCACGGAGGCGGGGCGGGCGGCCTCGACCTCTTGATCGCCGCGCGCAGCGGCGGGCACGTCGGGAGACTTCAGGAAGACGTCGGAAGACTTCAGGAAGACGTCGGAAGGCACCGGAAGGCGACGGCAGGCGTCAGGACACACGTCAGAGGCGGCGAAGGCCGGGAAGGCGGCGGACGGGGGCACAGGCGCACCGGCGGGGCCGGCGGCGGGCCGACGGCACGCGGCGGAGCGGACCGGGGCGGAGCGGACCGGGGCGGGACCAGGAGCAGGGAAGGGACGGATCGCGCATGGCTTTCGAACCGCCGCGGCGTCTGGTCAGGGCGCTCGGTGAGACGGCACCGAACGGTGACGACTGGCTGGAGAAACTGCCGGAGGCGGCCCGACAGGCCGTCTCTCTACGCGGGTTGACCGTCGAGCGGGTGCAGGTGCCGGGTGGGCGCAGCAGTCTGGTGGTGCTGGTGCGGTGCGCCGACGGGACCCCGGCCGTGCTGAAGCTGGCCCCGCCCCGTTCCCGGCCCGAGGCCGAGCGGGCGGCGCTCGCGCACTGGGGCGGCCTGGGTGCCGTACTGCTGCTGGAGGGGCCCGTGACGGAGGGGGTGCTGCTGCTGGAGCGGCTGCATCCCGATGTGTCGGTGCGGTCACTGCCGGAGGCCAAGGCGCTGCTGGAGGCGGCGGGCACGTTGCGACGGCTGTGGGTCGAGCCGCCCGGCGACGGCGACGACGCCGGCGGGCGGGTGTTCGAGACGGTGGCCGAGCGCACCGGGCGGCAGGCGGAGGCGATGCGGGCGAGTGCCGACGCCGAGGTGGTCCCGCTGGTCGACGCGGCGCTCACGGCGCGTGCGGAGCTGCTCGCCGCGCCGCCCGAGCACCGGTTGCTGCACGGCACGTTCCGGCAGAGCAAGGTGCTGTCCGGTGAGCGGATGCCGTGGCTGGCCGTGGGGCCGGATCCGGTGGTCGGCGAGTGTGCCTTCGACCTGGCCCGGCTGGTCCGGGACCGGGTGGAGGACCTGATCGCCTCGCCGTCCGGGGCGGCGACCACCCGGCGGCGCGTGAAACGGCTCGCGGAGTCGCTGGAGGTGGACCAGGAACGGCTGCGCGGCTGGACGCTGTTCCGCGCGGTGGAGTCCGGGCTGCGGGCCCGCCGGGTGGGCCGGGCCCGCGACGCGGAGCTGCTGCTGGAGTTCGCCGGCTGGCTGTAGGCGGAGCGGGTGCCGGCAGCGGTCGCGGGGTACCGGCGTGAGAGCGGCCGAAGTACCGGCGGCGGCCAGGGTGCGGGCGTGAGAGCGGCGCGGGTGCCGGCAGCGGTCGCGGGGTACCGGTGTGAGAGCGGCCGAAGTGCCGGCGGCGGCCAGGGTGCGGGCGTGAGAGCGGCGCGGGTGCCGGCAGCGGTCGCGGGGTACCGGCGCGAGAACAGTGCGGGTGCCGGCCTGGGGGCAAGAGTGGCCTGGCCGCCGGACCGGGGCGGGCGCGAGGACGGGAGCGGCCGGAGTGCCGGACCGCGGTGGCCGCGAGGACGGGAGCAGCCGGAGCGCCGGACCGCGGTGGCCGCGAGGACGGGAGCGGCCGGAGTGCCGGACCGGGGCGGGCACGAGGACGGCCGCGATGCCGGACCCGGGGCCGGCACGGAAGCGGCCGACGCATCGGACCGGGCACGACGGCGGAAGCAGCCGGAGTGCCGGATCGGGCACCGAGGACGGCCGCAATGCCGGACCGGGGACGGGCGCGGAGGCGGCCGGCCCGTCGGACCGGGCACCGAGGACGGCCGCAATGCCGGACCCGGGGCGGGGTGCCGTGGTGGCGCCCCGCGTGCCGGGTGGCTCGTCCGTCAGGCGGTGAGGCGGGCGAGTGCCTCGTCCACCGTCAGTTCCTCGCGCTCACCGGTGCGGCGGTCCTTCAGCTCCAGCACGCCCTCGGCCGAGCGGCGGCCCGCGACCAGGATCTTCGGTACGCCGATCAGCTCGGAGTCGGTGAACTTGACGCCCGGGGAGACACCGGCCCGGTCGTCGACCAGGACGCGCAGACCGGCCGCCCGCAGCTTCTCGGAGACGTCGAGGGCGAGTTCGGTCTGGAGGGCCTTGCCGGCGGCGACGACGTGCACGTCGGCCGGGGCGACCTCGGCGGGCCAGCACAGGCCCTTGTCGTCGGCGGTCTGCTCGGCGAGGGCGGCGACGGCGCGGGAGACGCCGATGCCGTAGGAGCCCATGGTGACGCGGACCGGCTTGCCGTTCTGGCCGAGGACGTCCAGCTTGAGGGCGTCGGCGTACTTGCGGCCGAGCTGGAAGATGTGGCCGATCTCGATGGCGCGGTCCAGCTTGAGGCCGGTGCCGCAGTTCGGGCAGGGGTCGCCCTCCTGCACGACCACGACGTCGACGTACGCGTCGACCTCGAAGTCACGGCCCGCGACGACGTTCTTCGCGTGCGTGTGCTCCTTGTTGGCGCCGGTGATCCAGGCGGTGCCGGGGGCCACGCGGGGGTCGGCGATGTACGTCAGCTTCTCCTGGCGGCCCTGCGGACCGACGTAGCCGCGGACCAGGTCCGGGCGGCCCGTGAAGTCCTCGGCGGTGACCAACTCGACGGTGGCCGGGGCGAAGTGGGCCTCGACCTTGTCCAGGTCGACCTCGCGGTCGCCGGGGACGCCGACGGCGACGATCTCGCCGTCGACCTTGACGAGGAGGTTCTTCAGGGTGGCGGAGGCCGGGACGCCGAGGGAGGCGGCGAGGGTCTCGATGGTCGGGGTGTCCGGGGTCGGGATCTCCTCGAGGGCGGGCACGCCGTCGGCGTCGACCGGCTTGAGCTCGTAGGTGATCGCCTCGGTGTTGGCGGCGAAGTCGCAGTTCGGGCAGTCCGCGAAGGTGTCCTCGCCGGCGCCGGCCGGGGCGAGGAACTCCTCCGACTTGGAGCCGCCCATGGCGCCGGCGGTGGCGGCGCAGATGCGGTAGTCGAGGCCGAGGCGCTCGAACACCTTCTGGTAGGCCTGGCGGTGCAGGGCGTAGGACTGGGCGAGGCCCTCGTCCTCGGTGTCGAAGGAGTAGGAATCCTTCATCAGGAACTCGCGGCCGCGCAGGATGCCGGCGCGGGGGCGGGCCTCGTCCCGGAACTTGGTCTGGATCTGGTACAGGATGACCGGCAGGTCCTTGTAGGAGGACGCCTGGTCCTTCACGATCAGCGTGAAGATCTCCTCGTGGGTCGGGCCGAGGAGGTAGTCGCCGCCCTTGCGGTCGTTCAGCCGGAACAGCTCCGGGCCGTACTCGTCCCAGCGGCCGGTCGCCTCGTAGGGCTCCTTCGGCAGCAGGGCGGGGAGCAGCACCTCCTGGGCGCCGATCGCGTCCATCTCCTCGCGGACGATGCGCTCCACGTTGGCGAGGACCTTCTTGCCGAGCGGGAGCCAGGTCCAGATGCCGGCGGCGGTGCGGCGCACGTAGCCGGCGCGGACGAGGAGCTTGTGGCTGAGGACCTCGGCGTCGGCGGGGTCGTCGCGCAGGGTCTTCGCCATCAACTGGGACATGCGCTGGACCGGTGCGTTCGCCATGGTTCTCGTACTCCTGCCGGATGGGGGTCCCCCGCTCGGGCGGTGCCGCGAGTGGGAGATGGTGATGGCTAGGAGGTTAGCCGGGAGCCCTGGGTGGCCGGAAATCCGTCAGCCGTGCGGGCGGCGCAGCGGGAGGGGGGCGCCCATGACCGCGTACGGGCGGGGGGCGCTGGGGAAGAGGACGCGGCGGGCCAGGTCCTGGTAGCCGAGGGAGCGGTAGAGGGCCCGGGCAGGGCTGTCGGTGTCGATCGCCGAGAGGATCGAGCGGGGTTCCGTGGCGCCGTCGGTGATGGTGGTGATCAGGGCGCGGCCCGCTCCGCGGTTCTGGTGGGCGGGGTGGACGTGCAGTTCCGTGATGACGAAGGAGTCGTCGAGCCAGGCGTCGTTCCCCTGGGCGCGGAGGTAGGGCTCCACGACGGTGGACCACCAGTGGGTGCGGTCGTTGGGCATGCCGTACACGAAGCCCACGAGTCTGCCGCCGGCCGTGGCGCCGAGGGCCCTCGCTCCGGGGTACGCCATGTGACGCAGGACGATCTGCCGGCGGACGGCCACTTCGTCCGGGCCCAGCCCGAAGGCGACGGCTTGGACGGCCAAGGCCTCGTCCACGTGGGCTGTGAGGTCCAAGGGGCCGATGACGAGGTCCATGACGGGAGACTACAGGGGAGGTTCCGCGATCCGCGGGGCGCGGGCTCGTCCGGCGTCGGGGGCCGGGCCTCCTTCAGAACAGCACGCTCATGAAGGCGCCTGTCTCGCGGAACCCCACCCGCTGGTACGTCCTTCTGGCCGCCGTGTTGAAGTCGTTCACGTACAGGCTCACCATCGGGGCCACGTCCGCCAGGGCGTAGCGCAGGACCGCCGCCATGCCGGGGGCCGCCAGCCCTCTGCCCCGGTACTCGGGAGCCACCCACACGCCCTGGATCTGGCAGGCCTGCGGGGTCGCCGCGCCGATCTCCGCCTTGAAGACGACCCTGCCCCGGTCGTCGAGGCGGGCGAACGAGCGTCCTGAGCCGACGAGTTCGGCGACCCGGGCCTGGTAGAGCAGTCCGCCGTCGCCCGCCATCGGGGAGACGCCGACCTCCTCGGTGAACATGGCCACGCACGCCGGCATGATCGTTTCCATCTCGTCCTTGCGGATGCGGCGGACGTAGGGATCCGGGACGATGTCGGCGGGCATGCGGTCGGTGACCATGAGGGGCTGGCGGGTGCGGACCTCGCGGGCCGGGCCCCAGTGGGGTTCGAGCAGCCGCCAGAGCTGGGCGGTGGGTTCGGCGGGGCCGACGACCGAGGAGCAGCGGCGGCCGGCCCGGCGGGCGCGCTCGGCGAAGGCGCGGACGGCGCGGGGGGTGGCGCAGATGGGGACCAGGTTGGCGCCGGCGTAGCACAGCGACGTCAGCATGCCGTCCTCGTACCAGCCCCACATCTCACCGCCCAGCCGCCACGGGTCCAGGCCGGCGACCTGGACACGGGAGGTCACGAAGGCGTTCGCGACCGGCTCGCGGTCGAGGACGGCGAGCGCGGCGTCCAGGTCGCTCGGTTCGAGGACCCGGGAGGTGGTCTGCGTCAACACGTGCGGGGCCTCACACTGGGGTCTGCCTGATCTCCGCACTGTACCTGCGGAAGCTGGGCAGTGCGCCCTGCGGGTCGGGGCCCGGGCCTGGGGGCCGTCGGGCTCCGACCCGGTGTGGGGGGCTGCCGCCCCCGGGCCCCCGCTTCGGCCCTGAAGGGGCCTCGTCCTCAAACGCCGGACGGGCTGTGTGGCCCCGACCGGCGCTCGCACGGCGAGGGCTCCTCCTCGAACGCCGACGGGCTGTGTCGCCCGACCGGCGCTCGGACGGCGAGGGCTCCTCCTCGGACGCCGACGGGCTGTGTCGCCCCGACCGGCGCTCGCACGGTAGGGCTTACTCTTCGGACGCCGACGGGCTGTGTCGCCCGGCCTGCGCTCGGAAGGTGAGGGCCCGGCCGGTCAGCCCGCGACCGACACCGACGGTTCGCCGGAGGTGACGCCGTCCGCCTCCATCTGCTCGGCCAGCTTCATGGCCTCCTCGATGAGGGTCTCGACGATCTTGGACTCGGGGACGGTCTTGATGACCTCGCCCTTGACGAAGATCTGGCCCTTGCCGTTGCCGGAGGCGACGCCGAGGTCGGCCTCGCGGGCCTCGCCCGGGCCGTTCACCACACAGCCCATGACGGCCACCCGCAGCGGGACCTCCATGCCGGTCAGGCCCGCGGTGACCTCCTCGGCCAGCTTGTAGACATCGACCTGGGCGCGGCCGCAGGACGGGCAGGAGACGATCTCCAGGCCGCGCTGCTTGAGGTTGAGGGACTCCAGGATCTGGAGGCCGACCTTGACCTCTTCGGCGGGCGGCGCGGACAGCGAGACGCGGATGGTGTCACCGATGCCCTGGGAGAGGAGCGCGCCGAAGGCGACCGCGGACTTGATGGTGCCCTGGAACGCGGGGCCCGCCTCGGTCACCCCGAGGTGGAGGGGGTAGTCGCAGGCCGCGGCGAGCTGCCGGTAGGCCTCGATCATCACGACCGGGTCGTTGTGCTTGACGGAGATCTTGATGTCCCGGAAGTCGTGCTCCTCGAAGAGGGAGGCCTCCCACAGGGCGGACTCCACCAGCGCCTCCGGGGTCGCCTTGCCGTACTTCTGGAGCAGACGGCGGTCCAGCGAACCGGCGTTGACGCCGATGCGGATCGGGGTGCCGTGCTCCTTCGCCGCCTTCGCGATCTCCTTGACCTTGTCGTCGAACTGCTTGATGTTGCCGGGGTTGACCCGCACCGCCGCACAGCCGGCCTCGATCGCCGCGAAGACGTACTTCGGCTGGAAGTGGATGTCGGCGATGACCGGGATCTGCGACTTGCGGGCGATCGTCGACAGGGCGTCCGCGTCGTCCTGCGTGGGGCACGCCACCCGCACGATCTGGCAGCCCGACGCGGTCAGCTCCGCGATCTGCTGGAGCGTGGCACCGATGTCCGAGGTACGGGTCGTCGTCATCGACTGCACGGACACCGGGGCGTCCCCGCCGACCGCCACCGAGCCGACCTGGATCTGCCGGCTCTTCCGACGCTCGGCGAGCTTGGTCGGAACGGACGGCATGCCGAGAGAAATCGCAGTCATCTGCTGTGCAACCCCAAGTCGTGGATCAAGGTCCGGTCCCGTGAGCAGCGGGCTCCGGGCTCCGAGATTACGGCACGGGCACTGGCCGGAGCACATCCCGCCGGTCAAACCCACTCGATGGGAGACCGCCGGCGCCGGGACGGCGAACGGGCGGGCACCACCCAGGGTGCCCGCCCGTCCCGAACGGTGTGTGGCTAGGAGATTCTGACGGGGTTAACCACGTCCGCGATCAGTACCAGGATCGTGAAGCAGACGAAGATCCCGGCGACCACGTAGGCCACCGGCATCAGCTTCGCCACGTCGAACGGGCCCGGGTCCGGACGGCGCAGCACCTTCGCGAGGTGGCGCCGCAGGGATTCCCAGAGCGCGCCCGCGATGTGGCCGCCGTCGAGCGGCAGCAGCGGCAGCATGTTGAACAGGAACAGGGACAGGTTGAAGCCCGCGACCAGCATCAACGCCATGGCCAGCTGCTGGGTGGGCGGGATGTCCAGGGTGAAGATCTCGCCGCCGACGCGGGCCGCGCCGACCACGCCCATGGGCGAGTCCGGCTCGCGGGGCGCGCCGTCGAAGGCCGCGTTCCACAGGGCCGGGATCTTGCCGGGCAGGGCCGCGATGGAGTCGACGGCCTCGCCGATGCGGTCGCCCATCCAGGTCAGGGACTCCCCGAAGTCCTGCCGGACGATGCCGGTGGCCGCGCTGAAGCCGAGGAAGCCGGCGGTGACGTACTCGCCCTGCACGATCTGCCCGTCGGCGTCCTTCTTCGCCACCTGGTTGGTGGCGATCGTCGCCTGGAGGGTGAGGTCCTTGCCGTCGCGTGAGACGACGAGGGGGACGGTCTCGTCGGGGTGGGCGCGGATGAGGTCGGACAGCTCGTTCCAGTCGTCCGTGCGGACGCCGTCGAAGGAGACGATCTTGTCACCGGCCTTCAGGCCCGCGGCCGCGGCCGGGGACGCGGGGTCCTTCGCGGTGCAGTCGTCGCGGTTCTCGCTCTGCTTGATGACGCACTGGGAGACGGAGCTGACGGTGGTGGTCTGCTGGGAGATGCCGAAGCCCATCAGGACGGTGAGGAACAGTCCCACCGCGAGGACCAGGTTCATGAACGGGCCCGCGAACATCACGATGACCCGCTTCCACGGCTTGCGCGTGTAGAAGAGGCGGTTCTCGTCGCCCGGCCGGAGCTCCTCGAACGCGGCGGAGCGGGCGTCCTCGATCATGCCGCGCCAGGGGGAGGTGGAGCGGGCGGTGATCCGGCCGTCGTCGCCGGGCGGGAACATGCCGATCATGCGGATGTAGCCGCCGAAGGGGACGGCCTTGACGCCGTACTCGGTCTCGCCCTTGCGGCGCGAGAACAGGGTCGGGCCGAAGCCGACCATGTACTGCGGCACGCGGATGCCGAAGAGCTTGGCCGTGGACAGATGCCCCAGCTCGTGCCAGGCGATCGAGAACAGCAGGCCGACCGCGAAGACGACTATGCCGAGGATCATCATCAGGGACGTCATCAACGCGCCTCCGCGGTCGTCGTCTGTGCTGTCAGTTCGCGGGACCGGGCCCGTGCCCAGGTCTCCGCTTCGAGGACGTCCGACACGGTCAGTGAAGTTCCCGTGGCCGGCGTGCCGTGCTCCTCGACCACCCGTGTCACCGTCTCCATGATCCCGTTGAACGGCAGTGCGCCGCGGCGGAACGCCTCCACGCACTCCTCGTTGGCGGCATTGAACACCGCCGGGGCCGTTCCCGCGAGCTCCCCCACGTGCCGGGCGAGCCCGACCGAGGGGAAGGCCTCGCCGTCGAGCGGGAAGAACTCCCACGTCGACGCCTTGCTCCAGTCGAAGGCGGGCGCCGCGTCGGGCACCCGCTCGGGCCAGCCCAGGCCGATGGCGATGGGCCCCCGCATGTCGGGGGGCGTCGCCTGCGCCAGGGTCGATCCGTCCGTGAACTCCACCATCGAGTGGACATACGACTGGGGGTGCACGACGACCTCGATGCGGTCGAAGGGAATGTCGTAGAGCAGGTGCGCCTCGATGACCTCCAGGCCCTTGTTGACGAGGGTCGCGGAGTTGATCGTGATCACCGGTCCCATGGCCCAGGTGGGGTGGGCGAGGGCGTCCTCGACGGTGACGTGCGCCAGCTCTTGTCTCGTGCGGCCGCGGAAGGGGCCGCCGGAGGCGGTGACGACGAGCTTGCGCACCTCGGCGCGGGTGCCGGCGGCGAGGGCCTGGAAGAGGGCCGCGTGCTCGGAGTCGACCGGGATGATCTGGCCGGGCTTGGCGAGCGCCTTGACCAGCGGGCCGCCGACGATGAGCGACTCCTTGTTGGCGAGCGCGAGGGTGCGGCCCGCCTCCAGGGCGGCGAGGGTCGGGGCGAGGCCGATGGAACCGGTGATGCCGTTCAGGACGGTGTGGCAGTCGGAGGCGGCCAGCAGCGTGGCCGCCTCGGGTCCGGCGAGGATCTCGGGCAACGGCTCGCCGGTGCCGTACTCCGAGGTGAGCGCCTCGCGCAGGGCCGGGACGACGTCCTCGCGGGCCACGGCGACGGTCCGTGCCCGCAGTCGGCGGGCCTGCTCGGCGAGGAGCGCGACCCGGCCGCCGTTGGCGGACAGGCCGGTCACCCGGAAGCGGTGCGGGTTGCGCAGCACGAGGTCGACGGCCTGGGTGCCGATCGATCCGGTGGAGCCGAGGATCACCACGTCCTTGGGGCCGTCGCCCGCGACGGGGTCGTAGACGAGGTGCGGGTCGGCGAGTGGGGCTGGACTGTCGCTCATTCCCCCATTGTGGCCGGAACGGCTGTGCCGGTGGACAGGGTGTCCCCCCGGAAGGTGCGGCGCCCGCCCGCGCCGGCCGGCGCACAGGGCGCGCACGGGCGCGGGGCGGGGCGTACGGAACGCGGGCGAGCCGCGTTCGGGGCGGTTCGGGGCGGTTCGGGGCACACACAGGCGCGGGGCGGCGTGGGGCGCGTGCAGGCGCCGGGTGGGGTGGGGCACACGCACGCGCGGGGCGGCGTGGAGCGCGTGCAGGCGCCGGGTGGGGTGGGGCACACGCACGCGCGGGGCGGCGTGGAGCGCGTGCAGGCGCCGGGTGGGGTGGGGCACACGCACGCGCGGGGCGGCGTGGAGCGCGTGCAGGCGCCGGGTGGGGTGGGGCGCACGCGGGCGTGCGGAACGCGGGGAGGGGGAGGGGTGAGGGATGAGGGATGCGGGGTGCGGGGTGCGGGGTGCGGAACGCGCGCAGGTGTGCGGGAGGTGGGCAGGGTGCGGGGCCGCACGGGGCCGGGGGCGCTTCCCGGGGCGGGAGTCCGTCGCCGGACACGGGTCCGGGAAGCGCCGTGGGGCCGTGCGGTGGGGTCACCTGATCGGGCGGTGGACGTTCTCCCGGGCGCTGGGGCCGGGGGTCGCGTCGGCGATCCACGGGCCGTCGCCCGAGGGGTCGACGACGCCCTGCTCCAGCCACTCGTACGTCCCGGCGAGGACGCCCTTGACGACCTTGCGGTCCACGTCGTCGGTGTTGTCCCACAGGCGGGTGAAGAGGGCGTCCACCCGCAGCCGGGCCTGCCGGCAGAAGGCGTCGGCGAGCTGGTAGGCCTCGCGGCCGTGCTCGCCGCGGGAGCGCAGCAGCTCGGCGCGCACACAGGCCGCGCTCATCGCGAAGAGCTCCGCGCCGATGTCGACGATCCGGCCCAGGAAGCCCTGCTTGGTCTCCATCCGGCCCTGCCAGCGGGACATGGCGTAGAAGGTGGAGCGGGCGAGCTTGCGGGCGTGGCGCTCGACGAAGCGCAGGTGCGGGGAGAGGTCGACGCCGTGCTTGAACTCGGCGTACGAGGTCGGCAGCTGCCCCGGTCCGGCGACCAGCCTGGGCAGCCACTTGGCGTAGAAGACTCCCGCGTTGGCGCCGGCCCTGGCCTTGTCGGGGAGGGACTTGGCGGGGTCGATGAGGTCGCTGGCGACGGAGAGGTGGGCGTCGACGGCCTCGCGGGCGATCAGCAGGTGCATGATCTCCGTGGAGCCCTCGAAGATGCGGTTGATGCGCAGGTCGCGCAGGAGCTGCTCGGCGGGGACCGCGCGCTCGCCGCGGGCGGCGAGGGACTCGGCGGTCTCGAAGCCGCGGCCGCCGCGGATCTGGACCAGCTCGTCGGCGATCAGACAGGCCATCTCGGAGCCGTAGAGCTTGGCGAGGGCGGCCTCGATGCGGATGTCGTTGCGGTCCTCGTCGGCCATCTGGGAGGAGAGGTCGACGACGGCCTCCAGGGCGAAGGTGGTGGCCGCGATGAAGCTGATCTTGGAGCCGACGGCCTCGTGGAGGGCGACCGGCTTGCCCCACTGCTCGCGGACGGCCGACCACTCGCGGGCGATCTTCAGGGACCACTTCCCGGCGCCGACGCACATCGCGGGCAGCGAGAGCCGGCCGGTGTTGAGCGTTGTCAGGGCGATCTTCAGCCCGGCGCCCTCGGGGCCGATGCGGTGGGCGGCGGGGACTCGGACCCGGTGGAAGCGGGTGACGCCGTTCTCCAGGCCGCGCAGGCCCATGAAGGCGTTGCGGTGCTCGACGGTGACCCCCTCGGAGGCGGTCTCGACGACGAAGGCGGTGATGCCGCCCCGGTGGCCCTCGGACTTCGGCACCCGGGCCATGACGACCAGGAGGTCGGCGACGACGCCGTTGGTCGTCCACAGCTTGACCCCGTCGAGGACGTAGTGGTCGCCGTCCGGGACGGCGGTGGTGGCGAGGCGGGCGGGGTCGGAGCCGACGTCGGGCTCGGTCAGCAGGAAGGCCGAGATGTCGGTGCGGGCGCAGCGCGGCAGGAAGAGGTCCTTCTGCTCCTGGGTGCCGAACATCTTCAGCGGCTGCGGTACGCCGATCGACTGGTGGGCGGAGAGCAGCGCGCCGAGCGCCGGGTTCGCGGAGCCGACCAGGGCGAGGGCCTTGTTGTAGTAGACCTGCGTCAGGCCGAGGCCGCCGTACTTGGGCTCGATCTTCATGCCGAGGGCGCCGAGCTCCTTGAGGCCGTTGACGGTCTCGTCGGGTATGCGGGCCTCGCGTTCGATGCGGGCCGAGTCGACCTGCGTCTCGCAGAAGTCCCGCAGCTTGGCGAGGAAGGCCTCACCGCGCCGGGTGGCCTCGTCGGCCGGCAGGGGGTGGGGGTGGATGAGGTCGAGCCGGAAGCGGCCGAGGAACAGTTCCTTGGCGAAGCTGGGCTTGCGCCAGTGCTGTTCCCGCGCGGCCTCCGCCACCTGGCGGGCCTCACGTTCGGTGACGGTGGGCCGGGACGGAGACGGGGAGGGGGTGGAGGGTGGTGCGGACATGAGGCTCACCTCGCCGCGAATCGGGATCAGGGATCTTTTTGGTTACCGACGGGTGCTACTCGATCGTTGGTACCCGATCCGGGGCAACCCCACCACCCCTCGCGCGCCGTCCGAGCGCCGGCGACCGCCCGGGGCCCGGCTTCGCGGGCGGCTCCTTGCAGGGACTT
The DNA here is from genome assembly GCF_044750285.1 of Streptomyces sp. NPDC088812. Lineage (NCBI taxonomy): Bacteria > Bacillati > Actinomycetota > Actinomycetes > Kitasatosporales > Streptomycetaceae > Streptomyces > Streptomyces sp. NPDC088812. Next base: position 58,721 of record NZ_JBIVJP010000007.1, read on the forward strand.
CGCGTCCCGGCGGACGGGTGCGCGGGTGTCGCCCGGGGCAGCCTTCCCGGGGGCCGTTCGGGGGAGCGCGCTCCCCCGTCGGCGGGCGGTCCGCGGGGCGGTCGGCGGGCGGTCCGCCGGGCAGTCGACGGGAGTCCGCTTCGCCACCGGAACGGTCCGCTCCCCCACCTCCGGACAATCCGTTCCCCGGCCTCCGGACGGCCCGTTCCGGCGCCTCCGGACGGCCCGTTCCGGCGCCTCCGGACGGCCCGTTCCGGCGCCTCCGGACGGCCTGCTCCCCCGCCCCCGGCCGGGCCGCGGAGCCGTCGGCCGCCGCCCGGCCCCCGCCCGGCCCCCGCCCGGGTCACCGCCCGGGTCACCGCCCGGATCGCCGCCCGGATCGCCGCCCTCGGAGATTGCTGTCGAAGCGCTTCGACAACCTATGGACACCCACCCCCGCTAAAGCTACTGTCGAACCACCCTCACCCGCCCCTGTTCGCAATGCGCACTGTCGAAGCGCTTCACAAAGCTTGGAGAGCTGGATGGTCACCCTCGCCGAGGTCGCCCAGCACGCCGGAGTCTCGGCGAGCACGGTGAGCTATGTCCTCAGCGGCAAGCGGTCCATCTCCGCGACCACCCGGCAGCGGGTCGAGCAGAGCATCCGCGTCCTCGGCTACCACCCCAACGCGGGCGCCCGCGCCCTGGCCAGCAACAGGTCCAACATCATCGCGCTGATGATCCCGCTGCGCACCGACATGTACGTGCCGGTGATGATGGAGATCGCCATCGCGGTCGCCACCACGGCCCGCACGCACGGCTACGACGTCCTGCTGCTGACCGGCGAGGAGGGCCCCGACGCCGTCCGCCGGGTCACCGGCAGCGGGCTCGCCGACGCGATGATCCTGATGGACGTCCAGCTCGACGACGAGCGGCTGCCACTGCTGCGGGGCACCGACCAGCCGTCCGTCCTGATCGGACTGCCCGCCGACACCACCGGACTGACCTGCGTCGATCTGGACTGGAGCGCGACGGGCGCGCTGAGCGTGGAGCACCTGGCGACGCTCGGCCACCGGGACATCGCCGTCATCGGCGAGGCGCCCGCGGTCTACGAGCGGCACACCGGCTTCGCCGAGCGCACCCTCGACGGACTGCGGTCCCGTGCCCGGGAGCTGGGGCTGCGGCTGCTGCACCGGCCCTGCGAGGGCGGGTACGACGCGATGGCCGTGACCCTCGCCCGGATCCTCGACGAACGCCCCGGCACCACCGGCTTCGTCGTCCAGAACGAGTCGGCGGTCGAGCCGCTGCTCGCGCTGCTGCGCCAGCAGGGCCGGGCCGTGCCCGAGGACGTGTCGGTGGTCGCGATCTGCCCCGAGCAGGTCGCCGTCCAGGCCTCGGTGCGGCTGACGTCGGTCGCCATCCCCGCGCCCGACATGGGACGGCACGCCGTGGAACACCTCGTCGCCAAGCTCGACGGCCGGGGCGAGGACGACGTGGTGCTGCTGGCACCCGCGTTGACGGTCCGGGCGAGCACCGGCCCGGCGCCGGCCGTCTCCTGACGAACCCCTTCACCCGCACTGCCCCCGCTCCGGCGCGGGGCGGCCCTTGTCTGCACTCCTCCAGGAGCCAGGGAGCCCCCACGTGAATCAGCCTGCCGAAAACCAGACCGTTCCCAGCACCGTGAGCCTCGCGCAGTCCTCCCCCACCGTCGGCACCTTCCGTGAGCGGGACGGCGCCCTGGAGTGGAGCGGCCGTCAGGAGACCCTGCGCATCGAACCGTGGGGCCCGGACGCGGTCCGGGTCCGGGCGCGGCTCGGCGGTCCCGTCCTCGACGGTCTGCCGGGGGCGCTGCTCGCGGACGCCCCGCCGGCCACCGCCACCGTCAAGATCGAGGACGGCCGGGGACAACTGACCGTCGGGGCGCTCACCGTCGAGGTGGACGCCGAGGGCACGGTCCGCTTCCTGCGCACGGACGACCTCGGTGAGCTGCTCGCCGAGGAGCGCGCCCACTTCTGGTGGCCCGGCCCGCGCCTGTACACGGCGGTCGGCAACGGCCACCACCGGCTGGAGCAGCGGTTCGCCGCCTACGACGACGAGAAGCTGTACGGCCTGGGCCAGCACCAGCACGGGCGGCTGGACCAGAAGGGGCTGGTCCTCGACCTGATCCAGCGCAACGCCGAGGTCGGCATCCCGGTGCTCACCTCCAGCCGCGGCTACACCCTGCTGTGGAACAACCCGGCGATCGGCCGGGTGGAGCTGGCCGGCAACGGCACGCGCTGGGTGGCGGACTCGGCTCGTCAGATCGACTACTGGTTCACGGCGGGCGCCCCGGCCGAGGCGCAGCGCCGCTACAGCGCGGTGACCGGCCGTACGCCGATGCTGCCGGAGTGGGCGGCGGGCTTCTGGCAGTGCAAGCTGCGCTACCGCACGCAGGACGAACTCCTCGCCGTGGCACGGGAGTACAAGCGGCGGGGGCTGCCGCTCTCCGTGATCGTCTGCGACTTCTTCCACTGGACGCACCTGGGCGAGTGGAAGTTCGACCCGAAGGAGTGGCCGGACCCGGCCGCGATGGTCCGCGAGCTGGACGAGCTGGGCGTGAAGCTGGTGGTGAGCGTCTGGCCGTCGGTGTCGCCGCTGAGCGAGAACCACCCGGTGATGGAGCAGCGCGGCTACTTCATCGGCACCCAGTACGGTCCGCTGGCGCACGCCGACTGGCCGGACAAGGAGGTCGCGTCGACGGTCCAGGTGGCCTTCTACGACGCCACCAACCCCGAGGCCCGTGATTTCGTGTGGTCGCGCGTCCGCGACAACTACCTGGCCCCCTACGGCATCAAGGCGTTCTGGCTGGACGCCTGCGAGCCCGAGCTGAAGCCGGGCTTCCAGGAGAACCTGCGCTACTGGGCGGGTCCGGGCCTGGAGGTCGGCAACCTCTACCCGGCCGACAACTCCCGCACTTTCTACGAGGGTCTGCGCGCGTCCGGCGAGGAGGAGATCATCACCCTCAACCGGTCGGCGTGGGCGGGCAGCCAGCGTTACGGCGCCGCCCTGTGGTCCGGTGACATCGGCACCGACTTCGCGACCCTGCGCCGCCAGATCGCGGCCGGTCTCAACACCGCGCTGTCGGGCATCCCGTGGTGGAACACCGACATCGGCGGCTTCCACGGCGGCGACCCGGACGACCCGGACTACCGCGAGGTGATGGTCCGCTGGTTCCAGTTCGGCGCGCTGTCGCCGCTGATGCGTCTGCACGGCTTCCGCGACCCGGGCATGCCGCTGGGCCCGCAGATGACCGGCGGCCCCAACGAGGTGTGGTCCTACGGCGAGGAGGCCGGCGCGATCCTGGAGCGCTACCTGCGGCTGCGGGAGCGGCTGAAGCCGTACGTGCTGGACGTCATGCGGGAGGCGCACGAGGAGGGCCTGCCGGTGATGCGGCCGCTGTTCCTGGAGTTCCCCGACGACCCGGCGGCCTGGGCGGTGGACGACGCCTACCTCTTCGGCCGGGACCTGCTGGTCGCCCCGGTGCTGGCGGCGGGCGCCACGGACCGCACGGCGTACCTGCCGGCGGGCGCGTGGTGGACGGACGCGTGGACGGGTGAGACGTACGAGGGCGGTGCGGCGGTGACGGTCGACGCCCCGCTGGACCGGATCCCGCTGTTCCTGCGGGACGGGGCGCGGCTGCCCGTAGCGGAGCAGCCGCGTCGGTGAGGAAAAGGTGCGGCCGGTCCCTTGGGGGAGGAACCGGCCGCACCGCACGTTCACCCGGTCAGCTGCTGCTGACCGTCAGGTTGTTGGTGACGAAGTCCAGGCCGCCGGCCGACGAGGTGATCTCGTAGCCGAACTGCACGTCACCGATGGTCTCGTTGCCGAACCAGCCCTTGGTGTCCTTGATCCACGTCAGGATCGGCAGGATGTTCACCGTGCCGGAGCTGGAGTCGGAGGTGCGCAGGAACGAGTAGACCTCGTTGGCGCCGTTGTTGCCCTTGTAGACGGTCCAGGTGTGGCCGCCGAGGGTGACGTTGCCCTGCGAGGTGCCGAGCGGTCCGACCGCGCCGTTGTAGTTGACCCAGAGCATGATCTCGTAGTCGTAGTCCGTGTCCCAGATGTCGTACGACGTGTTGTACGCGCCCGAGGACGGGACCGTGACGTTGTAGCTGCTGGTGAGCGAGGCGATCGAGGTGATCGACTTGTTGATCACCTTCTTGGCGTTGGGGTAGGACTTGATGCCGCCGGTGTTGGGGTGGTCGGCCCAGACGCCCCAGTTGGTGCCGGAGTTGGCCCAGGTGCACTGGCTGCCGGCGCCGGAGCCCCAGATGTTGTTGTAGAGCGTGTAGCCGTTCAGGGTGGTGTTGCCCCACTGGTCGCAGGTGCTCCAGACCGCGGCGGAGGCGGGGGCGGAGGCGAGGCCGACCGTGGCGCCGAGCGCCAGGGCGGGGGCCAGCAGGACCTTGGCGAGCCTGCTCAGGGTGCGTGTTGCCATGGTGTCCCTTCCATGGGTGGGGGGAGGTGCGGGGAGTTACCACGCCTCCAGACGGAGGACGTGGTCTTCTCCGGCGACGAGGTCGAGCGGCTGTGCGCCGGAGGAAGTCCGGACGTCGACGCGGTGGCTGCGCGTGGGGCGGATCACCGCGGTGGCGCCGTCGGGATTCCAGGTCAGGTCGATCTCGGCTCCGAACCGGGTGCGCACGCCCCGCAGCCGCCCCTGCCGGTACGCCGCCGGCAGCGCGGGCAGCAGGACCAGGCGGTCCGGGGTGGACTGCACGAGCATCTCGATCAGCACGCCGGGCAGGGTGTGCGCGGCGTCCGCGTTGTAGACGTCCCGGTGCGGGTAGTGCGCGCTCATCAGCGAGGCGTGGAAGAAGTCGCCGTCGAGGACCTGGCCGAGGGCGTGCGCGGCCCGTTCGCCGTCGCGCAGCCGGGCCGCGACGAGGGCGTGGTGGAGGTGGCCGTGGGCCGAGTCGTTCTCGGCGCCGCGCAGTGCGAGGGCGCGGTGGGCGGCGGCCGCGAGGTCCGGGGTGTCGTAGGGATTGATCTCGTCGAGGGGCCAGACGGCGTAGAGGTGGCTGAGGTGGCGGTGGTCGTAGGTGTCGTCGAGGCCGGGCCAGGCCCATTCGGCGAGGGCGCCGTCGGCGTTGGTGCGGTGCGCGGGGAGGCGGTCGGCGAGGGCGCGCAGCCGGGCGGCGTCGGCCGGGTGGTAGGCGGCGGCGGTGAGCAGCGCGTGGCGGGCCGCGGAGAGGTCCATGGCCGCGTTGAGGGCGCCCCAACTGCCGCCCGTGGGCCGGTTCTCCGGCGAGTAGGAGGGGACGACGACGAGCCGTCCGTGCTCGTCGGTGCGGGTGAGGAAGTCCTCGTAGAAGGCGGCGACCTCGGCGAGCGCGGCGGCGGTGCGCGGATCGCGCTCGCCGCGGGTGTCGTCGTGGTCGACGAGCGGCCCCAGCAGCCAGTCGGCGCCGGCGGTCCACAGGTGCAGCGGGTACTCGCGGCTGAAGTGGTACGTCAGCCCGGACTCGCCGTCGGTGTGCGGCGGGGCGACGACGCCCCGGGCGCCGAAGATGGCGCGGGCGTTCTCCCGCCAGTCCGGGAGCTGGCCGTGGATCAGGGAGGCGAGCGCCTCGGTCACCTCGGGCAGGGCGGCGGCGGCCGCGGACGCCGTCTGGAGGTTGACGTTGGCGTCCGTGGTGAACGCGCCCGCCCAGGCGGTGTCCCAGTCGCCCGTCCACAGGCCGGTGAGCCGGGGCGGGAACAGACCGCTGGCGCTGAGCAGGTGGTAGCGGCCGGCCGCGAAGAGCCGCTCCAGCAGGGCCGCTCCGGGCGGCCGTTCCAGCAGCTCCGAGCCGGGCAGGGCACGTTCCGCGGCGTCGCCGCCGAGGTCGAGCGTGACCCGTTCGTAGGCGGTGCGGTGCTGTGCGGTGTGGCGGTCGAGCAGGTCCTCGTACGAGCGCTGCGCGAGGAGGGCGCGCAGGGCGCGGGTCTCCTCGGTGACGTCGGCCTCGCCGGTGTGGCGGTGGACCCGGGTGAGGAGGAGGACGGCGTCGGCGCCCTCGACGCGGGCGCCCGGCGCGGCGAGGGACACCCGGCCGCCGGTGACCGCGAGGACGGTGACGCCGGTGTACGCGCGGTCGCTGTCCGGGTAGCGGGCCCGCAGGGTGAGCACGGCGCCCTCGGGGGTGAGGAGGGTGCCGTGGCCGACGGCCAGTCCGGCCGGTGCGCCGGGGAGCCGGTGGTCCAGGGTGAGGTCGAGGGTGAGGTCGCGGCCGGTGACGTACTGGACGATCACGTCGTCCGCGCGGGAGACGAAGACGCGGCTGGTCCGGTCGCCGTGGCCGGCGGTGTACTCGGCGGTGGTCTCGCCGGTGGCGAAGTCGACGGCACGGCGGTATCCGGTCCGGTCCGCGGGCGGGCGGCGCAGGCGGGTCTGGAAGGCGGGGTGGAAGGGCTGCACCCACTGGAGCGGCCGGCCGTCCGTGAAGCCCTCGGCGGCCGTGAGGTCTCCGGCGAGCAGCCGGTCCTGGAGGGCGCGCAGGCCGGCGGCGAGCTCCGGGGGCCTGGCGTGTTCACCGCCGTTGGGACGGACCAGGGTGTGGTGCGTGACGACGACACGGTCGTCGTCCGGGTCACCGAACACAAGGGCGCCGTGTCGGCCGTTGCCGCTGAGGAAGCCGTCCTCCCAGCGGGCGGCGGGGCGGGGCTCCCAGGTTCCGTGGACGGGGCCGGGCGGGCCGGGAAGGGGGTGGTCCCGGGGCGTCACCGAGTTCATGGGTGTCGTGGATCCCGTCGGTCTCGTCGGTCTCGTCGGTCTCGTGGGACTCGTGGGTCTCGTGGGACTCGTGGGACTCATGGGCGCAGCACCGCCGCTCCGTAGCGGCCGAGGGTGAGGGTGCCGGTGACCGTGGCGCCGGTGAGGAGGTCGGTGTGGGTGCCGGGCACCTCGACCGTGACCGGCTCGCATCCGTGGTGCAGCAGGAACAGCAGCTCACCGCGGCGTACGGCCTCGACGTCCGCCGGGAGGCCGTCGAGCACGGGGCGGACGCCGGCCCCGGCGGCGATCCGGGCGAGCAGGGCGCGCAGGGCGTCCGGCTCCGGCAGCGTGGAGACGTACCAGGCCCGGCCGGCGCGCAGGACGGCCGGCAGTCCGTCGAGTTCGCCGCCCTTGTAGGGGATCGTCTCGTCGGCGGTGTCCTCGTCGGCCTCGATCTCCTCCGACCACAGGGTGCCGGCGAAGCCGTCGCAGGCGACGGTCTCCCCCTGCTCCAGCGGCCACCACTCGTGCAGGGTGCGGATGCCGAACAGCTCGCGCAGCCGGGCGTCCATGCCGCCGGTGCGGACCCGGTCGTCCTCGTCGGCGACGCCGGTCAGGAAGCCGCTGACGAGGGTGCCGCCGCCCCGGACGTAGGCGAGGAGGTTGTCGATCGCGGCGTCGGTGAGGAGGTAGAGCTGCGGGACGACGACCAGCCGGTATCCGCTGAGGTCGTGTTCGGGGTGGGCGAAGTCGGTGGTGAGGTCCGCCTCCCACAGGGCGCGGTGCCAGGCGTGCAGGACGACCGGGTGGTCCACGCGGTCGGAGAGGCGGCCGGGCTGGGAGCCCGCCCACCAGGCGTGCCAGTCGTGCAGCACGGCGATGTCCGCGCGGACGCCGCCGCCCGCCGCCTCGGGGCCGATCCGCGCGAGGTCGGCGCCGAGCTGCCTGGTCTCCTGGTAGGTACGGCCCCGCTCCCCCGCGTGGCCGACCATCCCGGAGTGGAACTTCTCCGCTCCCTGGCGGGACTGGCGCCACTGGAAGTAGCAGACGGCGTCGGCACCGCGGGCGACGGCCTGGAGGGACCACAGACGGTTCATGCCGCGCGGCTTGGGGTGGTTGACGCCGCGCCAGTCGACCGCTCCGGCCGCCTGTTCCATCAGCATCCAGGGCCCGCGGGCCTGCGAGCGGGTGAGGTCCTGGACGAGGGCGCCGTGCTGCGGGCCGAGCGGGTCGCGCGGGTCGGGGTAGAGGTCGACGGAGACGACGTCCTCCTCCTCGGCCCAGCGCCAGGCGTCGACGCCGAAGAACAGCGGCATGAAGTTGGTGGTGACCGGGATGTGCGGGGTGTGCCGGGCCACGATGTCGCGTTCGGCGGTGTAGCACTCCAGCAGCATGTCGGAGGTGAAGCGCCGGAAGTCCAGCACCTGGGTGGGGTTGCTCAGGTAGTGCGGGGTGCGCGGGGGCAGGACGCCGTCCCAGGTGTCGTAGCCCTGGCTCCAGAAGGCGGTGCCCCAGGCGGTGTTGAGGGCGTCGAGGGTGCCGTACCTGTCGCGCAGCCAGCGGCGGAAGGCGGCGGCGGCCTCGTCGCCGTAGTCGTAGGTGCAGTACTCGTTGTTGATGTGCCACAGGGTGAGGGCGGGGTGGGTGCCGTAGCGGGCGGCCAGGTCCTCGGTGATGGCGGCGGCGTACCGGCGGTAGGTGGCGCTGGAGTGCGAGAAGTGCTGGCGGCCGCCCCACCACTCGGTGCGGCCGTCCTCGGTGCGGGGCAGGGTGTCGGGGTGGAGCCGGCCCAGCCAGGGGGGCGGGGAGGAGGTGGGGGTGGCGAGGACGACGCCGATGCCGTTGTCGTGCATCAGGTCCATCAGCCGGTCCAGCCAGCCGAACTCGCGCGCCCCGGGCGTCGGTTCCAGCTTCGCCCAGGAGAAGACGCCGAGGGTGACGGAGGTGACGGAGGCGTCCCGCATCAGGCGGACGTCCTCGTGCCAGGTCTCCTCCGGCCACTGCTCGGGGTTGTAGTCGCCGCCGAAGAGGACACGGCCCCGGGTGGCGTCGTGCAGCGTCGGCCTGTTCTCGGATGTCATCGCACGGGCTCCCCGTACTGGATGCCGCGCCCGTTGGTGGCCAGGTAGACCCGGCCGTACACGCGCGGGTCGCCGGTGATCGTCTCGCCGGTCCAGCCCCACTGGTGGGCGTCGTCGTTGATGCGCACCCAGCTCTCCGCCGCGTCGTCGGAACGGTAGACGGCGGTGACGGTATCCGTCGAGCCGACCTGGTAGAGCGCCGGGTACGCGGCGCCGTCGGCGGCCTTGCCGAAGCCGAGGGTGTAGGAGGCCCGACAGCTGTCGACCTTCGAGAAGGTGACACCGCCGTCGGTGGACCGGTACAGGCCGTTCCACTTGGTGCTCAGCCACAGGTCACCGGACCGGCCCGGGGCCGCGACCAGCTTGAACTGGCTGTCGCCGGACGGCAGACCGGTCGCCCGCGCCGTGAAGGAAGCGCCGCTGTCCGTGCTGGCGAGGAGTGTTCCGGTGTCGGTGTCGTACGCGTAGAACAGCGCCGGGTCGGCCGGGTCGGCGACCGGCGTGGCGCCCTTGGGGAAGGAGGACACCTCGGACCAGGTCGTGCCGCTGTCCGTGGAGCGGTGGGCGGCGTACTTCGTGCCGTCCCAGTGCACGAAGGACCACAGCAGCGCGCTGCCGTCGGCGTTGGTGGCGATCGGCCCCGGAGCGTCCTTGGCCAGGGCGGGCTGCGTGGCGAAGGGCGCCCAGGTCCGGCCGCCGTCGTTCGAGAAGGCGCCGTTGCCGTGGTCGCCCCAGCCGGCGCGGACGACGTACGACGGTCTGGCCGCGGCCTGCGCGAGTCCCGTCGCCGACCCGGACACGGGGTTCGTGGCCATGCCGCGCGACGGGGACGCGGTGAGCCGCTCGTGGTACAGGACGCCGATGTCCCGTGAGCCGCTGATCAGGTGTGCCTCCCCGGCCGGGGGCGACACCAGCTGGACCACGGACGTCTCCTCCAGGCCGCGGATCTGCGGGGCCCAGTGCGTCAGGTCACGGGTGCCGTAGAGGGTGGCGCCGGTGCCGTACACGAGGTGCCGGGAGTCGTACGGGTCGACGGCGAGGGCCTGGATCCACCAGCCGAACTTCGGCCGGTCCTCGCCCCACTCCAGGTAGGGGGTCTCCGACACGTCGAGGACGGCGGTGTCCTTCAGGGACGTCCAGGTGCGGCCGCCGTCGGTGCTGCGGTACAGGGTGTCGACCGCCGCCCAGCGGTTGTTGGTGGAGACGACGACGGTGCCGGGGCGGCGGGCGTCGACGGCGACGCCGCCGTAGCCGAAGGAGTCGGTCCCGCCGGGCTCGACGGGCGTGACCTCGGTCCAGGTGCCGGTGGCCGTGGCCAGCTTGTGCACGCTGCCGTCGGACTGGCCGTTGGGGCCGGGCGCGTCGGCGTACGTCACGTACAGCGCGCCGGTGTGCCGTTCGTACGCGGCGCGGACCGGGACCTTGGCGGCGGTGCCGGCGGGCTGCCCGGGGACGGCCTCCCAGGTGGTGCCGTCCGTGGTCCGGAAGAGGTTCGCGGAGGTGCCGTCCCCGTCGCCCCAGCCGGCGTAGACGGCACGGCCCCCGGCGACGAGGAGGGTGACGCCCTGGCCGCCGGCGCTCGCGCCGGCGGGGAAGCCGGGGACGGCGGCCCACGTCGCGCCCCGGTCCGTCGACCGGAGGAGCCCGTCGTGCCGGGTGCCCAGCCACAGGGTGTCGCTGTCGCGCGGGTCGACGAGCAGGCGTTCGCCGCAGCCCCGGCCGTCCTCGTTGGCGCCGAGCTTCACGGTGAGGTCGGTGCGGGTCCAGGTGGCGCCCCGGTCCTCCGACCGCAGGACCGCGCCGTTGCCGGCCCAGGACTGGGCGTAGGTGCCGACGGCGAGGTAGAGGCGGTCGGGGTGCGCCGGGTCGACGGCGAGGGCCTCGACGCCGAGGAGGTTCCAGTCGTCCCAGCCGAGGTGGTCGGTCAGCGGGGTCCAGCGGGCCGTGCGGTCGTCCCAGCGGTAGGCGCCGCCGATGTCGGTGCGGGCGTAGGCGAGGCCCTCGACGGCCGGGTGGAAGAGGACGCCGGTGATGAAGCCGGTGCCGCCGATGACGGCGTTGCGCCAGCGGTAGGGCACGGCGCTCCCGGCCGCGTGGGCACGCCCCTGCCCCACCGGGAGCGTGGTGAGCGCGGCGGCGGCTGCCGTGCCGGCGAGGACGGTGCGGCGGCTGAGCATGGGGGTTACCTCGCAGGGGTCGTGGACGTGGGTTGTCGGGTGCGGGGTGCTGGTGCCGGGGGGGTGCGCGGCCCTGCGCTGACGGGGTGCCTCCCCCACTCTCGGCTTCGCTCGAGCGGGGGGACCCCCATCGCCCACCCGTGCCGCCTGGGGGTCCCCCCAGGCCCTTGAGGCACTGGGGGAGGCACGACTGCCCGCGGCGGGGCGGCTGCAGTTGCAGTTGCAGTTGCAGTTGCAGGGGAGCGTGAGTGCACCCCCTGGGGGCGCGGGGAACTGCGCGACCGGCCGCCGACGGCCCGCAGCCGTACGACGACCCGCACCCCCTCGGCACCGGGCGTCAGCCCTTCACCGCGCCCGTCAGCATCCCCTTCTTGAAGTGCTTCTGCACGAACGGCGACAGCACCGCCACCGGCAGCAGCGCCATCACCATGACGGCCATCTGCACGGCCAGCCCGGACAGCTCACCAGTCTTGATGGCCTGGCCCAGGCCGACCGGGGCCTCCTGCTTCTGCACGAGCTGGATCATGACGTTCTGCAACGGCATCATGTCCTGGTCGTTGAGGTAGAGCGAGGCGTTGAACCAGGCGCTCCAGTAGCCAACGGCGTAGAAGAGGGTGATGACCGCGAGGACCGCCCGGGACAGCGGCATCACGATCTGCCACAGGATCCGGACGTCCCCCGCCCCGTCGATCCGCGCGCTGTCGATCAGTTCCTGCGAGATGCCCATGAAGAACCCGCGCAGGACGAGGATGTTGAAGACGCTGATCGCGCTCGGCAGGATCAGCGCGAGGTAGGTGTCGGTCAGGCCCAGCGACTGCACCAGGAGGTAGGTGGGGATCAGGCCGGCGCTGAAGAACATCGTCGCCAGCAGGATCATCAGCAGCCAGCGGTGGCCGAGCGAGCCCGTGCGGGAGAGCCCGTACGCGCACAGCACGGACACCGTCATCGAGAACGCCGTACCGACGACCGTGATCAGCACGCTGACCACGGTCGCGCGGGTCACCTGGCCGCCGCTGAGCAGCTCCTGGTAGGCGACGAAGGTGATGCCCTTGGGGATCATCACCAGGCCGCCCGCCTCGTCGATCGTCCGGCGGGAGGAGAGGCTGGTGACCACGACGATCCACAGCGGGAAGAGGATGGCGAAGCAGGCCAGCCCCAGGACCAGTCCCTTGCCCGCCAGGCCCACGGTCGTGGGCTTCTCCTCCCACACCGGCCGCGGCGGCGCGGCCCAGGGTCCGGGCCGGCCCGCCGGCTTGTCCAGCGGCTTGTCGATCACGGCACTCACTTCTTGTACACCCCCTGTTCGCCCATCAGATGGGCCACCTTGTTCGCGGCGAGGACCAGTCCGAGACTCACCACACCCTTGATCAGCCCGGCCGCGGCCGCGTAGCCGAAGTCCTGGTTGCGCACGCCGTTCCACCACACGAAGGTGTCGAGGACCTCCGCCGCGCCCGGTCCGACGGAGTCACGCTGGAGGAGGATCTGTTCGAAGCCGACGGTGAGGGCGTCACCGACGCGCAGCACCAGCAGCAGGGCGATCACCGGGCGCAGCGCGGGCAGGGTGACGTGCCACATGCGGCGCCAGCGGTTCGCGCCGTCCATCGCGGCGGCCTCGTACAGGTCCGGGGGGACCGAGGCCAGCGCGGCGAGGAAGACGATGATCCCCCAGCCGGCGTCCTTCCACACGCTCTGCGCGGTGACCAGGAACTTGAAGGTCTCGGGGTCGGTCATGATGGCCAGGCCGTCGTAGCCGTGCTGGCGCAGCAGCTGGGAGAGCAGGCCGGCGCCGCCGAACAGCTGCTGGAAGACGGCGATGACGAGCACCCACGAGAAGAAGTGCGGCAGGTAGAGGATCGCCTGCGAGATCGCCCGCACCCGCGGCCTGACCACGCTGTTGATGAGCAGCGCGAGGAGGATCGGGATCGGGAAGTACAGCACCAGCTGGAGGACGAACAGCACCAGCGTGTTGCGCAGCGCGTCCCAGAAGGCGGAGTCCTCGAAGATCCGCTGGAAGTTCTCCAGTCCCACCCAGGGGCTGTGCAGGATGGAGACGACCCCGTTCTCGCTGATGTAGGGGTCGTACTCCTGGAAGGCCACGACGTTGCCGAGGATCGGCACGTAGTTGAAGAGCAGGACCAGCAGGACGGCCGGCAGGGACATCAGGAGCAGGACGCGGTCGCGTCGGAACCTGAGCCGCAGGCTGAGCTTTCCCTGTGGTCGATCGCGCCGGGGGCCGGTGGCGCCGCCGGACGCCACCGGTGTCTGGTCGCCGGTCTTCTCCGCTGTGCTGGCCTCGGTCCCGCTCCGGGGCACCGTGCTGTGCGACACGGCCGTTCTCCTTGCCTCGGTACCGGTCAGCTCGCCGACGAGCCGTTGTCGTCGAGCAGCTTCTGGTACCAGTCGCGCAGCTTGTCGCCGCCCTTGCTCTTCCAGTCGGAGACGGCCTGCTGCATGTCGGCGATCTTCTTGCGTCCGCGGATGATGTCGTCCTCGAGCTGCTCGAAGTCGTTCATGAGGTTGGTGTAGCGGGCGGGCTCGGTGATCTGCATGCCGTAGAAGGAGGACTTCTTGGTGTGGGCGCCGGCCTTCTGCTGCCACTCGACCTGGCCCTTGGCGACCTCGGGGAAGTCGGGGTGGGCGAGGGTCGAGGCGGGGCTGGCGATCATCACGTAGGCGTTCAGCACGTCGATGTTGCCCTGGTCGTTCTTGACCGGGACGCCGTCCTTGAGGGTGTAGTGGGTGCCCTCGACGCCGTAGTTGGTCATCATGAATTCCTTGGTGCCGTACGGCGCGGCGGTGACGTTGGCGACGGCCAGCGCGTCACGGATGACCGACTCGGACGCCTTCTTGTTGACGAAGGCGAAGATACTGGCCGGGTTCTTGGCCCAGAAGGTGGGGGTGCCCCCGTCGTGGGCGAAGAGGTCCATGCCCCACACCTGGAAGTCCGGGTTCTGGGCGGCCTGTTCGGCGGTGCGGCTGTACCACTGCGAGATGTCCTGGTTGTAGATGAGGAACTCGCCGGACGCGAACTTCGGGCCCGGGTCGGTGGCGTTGCTCTTGCCCAGCTCGGCGTCGGGGTGCACGAGTTCGTCGGCGAACAGCTTGCGCGTCCACTCGATCGCCTCCAGGTACTCCTGGGTCTCGATGCGGTTGATCAGCTTGCCGTCGACGACGTTCCAGCCGAGCGCCTTCTCGTCGCCGGAGAGGACGCCGAACATGTTCCAGGCGGTCCACTTCATGTCGAGACAGGCCCACCGCTTGGCCTTGGCGTTGGTGATCTCCTTGGCCAGGGCGTAGAACTCGGCGGCGGTGGTGGGGACCGCGTACCCCTCCGTGTCGAAGATGTCCTTGCGGTAGAGGGGCACGATGTTGGAGACGTACGACGACGGCATCGGCAGGCCGCGCAGCTTGCCGCCGAAGAGGGAGCGCTGCCAGGCGTCCGTGGGGATCGCGGCGAGGTTCGGGTAGTCCTTGACGGCGTCGCCCGAGAGGTAGGGGCCCAGGTCGGCGAACTTGCTGATGATCGCGCTGGGTATCTTGCCGGTCATGTTCCAGCCGGGGACGACCACGACGTCGGGCACGTCGCTGGAGGCGAGGACCGCGCCCAGCTTCTGGTCGTAGGTGTTGCCGTCCTGGTTCTGCCAGACGACGTCGACGCCGATCAGGTCGTTCATCGACGTGTAGTAGGCGTTGTCGGCCTTCGGCGGCGAGCCCCAGAACGGCGACATGACGGTGACCTTGCCGCCCTTGCCCAGCTTCTTCGGCACCGAGGTCTTGAGTCCGGCTATGTCCAGCTTGCTGGTGAAGCCGATCGAGGAGCCGTTCTTAGACGGGATGTCGGGCGTCACCACGTTGGAGGCGACGTAGGCCGGCAGGAGCTTCTTGGCGTCCTTGCCCGAGGTGGTGCCGTCGCGCGAGCCGCTGTCCGTGCCGCCGCAGGCGGCGAGCAACGGCATCCCTCCGGCCACCGCTGCGGTGGCGACCGCCGTGGAGGCGAGGAAGCTTCTCCGGCTGGGCCCGGAGGGACCAGAAGAGAGGGAAGCGGCGTTCGGCGTCATTGCGTCAACCCTTCATGGCGCACCAGGACACCCGGCGGTGGCCGTCGGCTGCGGTGTCTCGAGTGGAACTGGCTGAGCTGAAGCGGTCCTCGTCCCCGGTCGTCGGAGGATTACCCGCCCCGTGGCGGTGACCCCGTACACCGGAAGAATCGTCGAAGCGCTTCGATGTTGCTGCGAGGTTAAGTGAAGGGATGGGGGTGCACAAGGGTCGCTTCCAAGATTCCTCCGAGGTGTACGGGTTCGGTGCACACTCATGTACGGCTTGAAATGCCGCCTGTGAGTCGGAGTTGTTGCCGAGGGATGTCTTGACACCCACCCCGCCCCCGACTGAGCATCGAAGCGCTTCGAAAGCGCCTGCTCGCTCCAGTGCAAAGGGATCACCACGTGACCGCACCCACGCCGCCCACGCCGCCCTTCCGCGATCCGCACCTGCCGTTCGGGAAGCGCATCGACGATCTGCTGTCGCGGCTGACCCTGGACGAGAAGATGTCCTTCCTGCACCAGTTCGCCCCGGCCGTGGAGCGGCTCGGCGTCACCGCGTTCCGCACCGGCCAGGAGGCGCTGCACGGCGTGGCGTGGATGGGCCCGGCGACCGTGTTCCCGCAGGCCGTGGGGCTGGGCGCGACCTGGAACCGGGAGCTGGTGCGCCGGGTCGGCGAGGCCGTCTCCCGGGAGGTGCGCGCGATGCGGGCCCGGGACGAGCGCATCGGCCTCAACGTCTGGGCGCCCACGGTCAACCTGCTGCGCCACCCCCTGTGGGGCCGCAACGAGGAGGGCTACTCGGAGGACCCGAAGCTCACCTCCGCCATCGCCACCGCCTACACGCACGGTCTGCGCGGAGAACATCCGACGTACTGGCGCACGGCCCCGGTCCTCAAGCACTGGCTGGCGCACAACAACGAGACCGGCCGGGACGTCACCTCCTCCTCGGTCCGCCCGCGCGTGCTGCACGAGTACGACCTGCGCGCCTTCCGGGAGACGGTCGAGGCGGGCGCGGTGGCCGGCGTGATGCCCGCGTACAACCTGGTCAACGGCCGCCCCAACCACGTCTCCCCCTACCTGCGCGAGCAGTTGCGGACCTGGACGGAGGAGGAGCTGATGGTCTGCTCGGACGCGGGCGCCCCCTCCAACCTGGTCGACTCCGAGCACTACTTCGACACCCACGAGGAGGCGACGGCGGCCTCGCTGACCGCCGGTGTGGACAGCTTCACCGACCACGGCACGGACGGCTCGAAGATCACCGCGCGGCTGCGGGGCGCCCTGGAGCGGGGGCTGCTGACCGAGGCCGACGTCGACGCGGCGGTCCGCCGCCAGCTCTCGGTCCGCTTCCGGCTCGGCGAGTTCGACCCGGCCGAGGACCCGCACGCGGGCACCGGCGCGTTCGACACCCCGGCCCACCGGGCCCTCGCCCAGGAGGCCGCCGAGCAGGCCGTGGTGCTGCTGCGCAACGACGGCGTGCTGCCGCTGGCCGCCGGCACCCGGCTCGCGGTGGTCGGCCTGCTCGCCGACGAGTGCAAGCTCGACTGGTACAGCGGCACCCTGATCCACCGCTCCACCCCGCTGGAGGGGCTGTACGAGCGGTTCGGCGCCGAGCGGGTGGAGTTCGCCGAGGGCGTCGACCGGGTCCTGTTGAAGACCGCCGCCGGAACGTTCCTGACGGTGCCGCCCGCGCCCGAGGCCGCCGACGCGGTGCGCGGCGCCGAGGGTGCCCTGGACCCGGCGCTGCTCGCGGGCCGCACCGACCTGCCCCCGCTCACCACCGACGCCTCCGGCACCGAGCTGGCGCTGGCCGACTGGGGGGAGGGCGTCCTCACCCTGCGCGCGCCCGACGGCCGGTACCTCTCGGTCGCCGACGACGGCTTCCTGCGCGCCTCCGCCGACCAGCCCGGCGGCTGGGTGGTGCAGGAGACGTTCCGTCTCGAAGCCCATGGGAACGGTCACCTCCTGCGGCACCTGGGAACGGGTCGCCACGTCTGTGTCACCGCCGAGGGCGTGAAGGTTGCCGAGGAGGATCCCGAGGTCTTCGAGATCGTCGTCGTCGAGAGCGGTGAGGACGCGGTGACCCGGGTCGCCGCCGAGGCCGACGTGGTCGTGGTGGTGGCGGGCAACGACCCGCACATCAACGGCCGCGAGACCGAGGACCGTACGACCCTGCGGCTGCCGCCGCACCAGGAGCGCCTGCTGGCGGCGGCCCGGACGGCGAACCCCCGCACGGTGCTGGTGCTGACGTCGGCGTACCCGTACGCGGTCGAGCCGGAGCACCTGTCCGCGGTGCTGTGGACCGCGCACGGCGGGCAGGCCGCGGGGACCGCCCTGGCGCGGGTGCTGGCCGGCGACGTCTCCCCGGCGGGCCGGCTGCCGCAGACCTGGTACGCCGGCGACGCGGACCTGCCCGACCTGCTCGACTACGACGTGATCGGCTCCCGCCAGACGTACCTGTACTTCGAGGGCACCCCGCTGTTCCCGTTCGGGCACGGCCTGTCCTACGCGTCCTTCGCCTACGCCGGCCTGGCGGTGGCGGTCGGGGAGGACGCGGCGCGGGTCTCGTTCACGGTGACCAACACGGGGGAGGTGACCGCCGACGAGGTCGCCCAGCTCTACGCCCGCGCGGTGGAGCCGTCGGTCCCCCGCCCGCGCCGTGAGCTGCTGGACCACCGCCGGCTCACGCTGGCCCCGGGCGAGCGGCGGGAGGTCTCTTTCGACGTGCCGCTGTCCGCCTTCGCGTTCTTCGACGTGGCCCGGGGTGGCCCGCGCCTCGAACCGGGCCCGTACGACCTGCTGGTCGGCGCGTCCAGCGAGGACGTCCGGCTGCGGACGACGGTGACGCTCGACGGCGAGGCGGGCGTCCCGCGTCCCGTCCTGCGCGAGGGGCTGGCCGCCGTCGGCTTCGACGAGCAGAGCGGGACCGAGATCGTGGACCGGGCCAAGGCCGCGGGGGACGCGGTGACGCCGGCGGCCGGCGGCACGGGCGAACTGGTCTACCGCGCCTGCGACTTCGGGAGCGGCGCGACGGCGGTGAGCGTGGCGGTGGCCGGCGAGGGCACGGTCGAGGTCTCCCTGGACGGCGGTCCGGCCCTGGCGGTGCTGACGCTCGGCACGCCCACGCCGGGCCCGTACGACTACACCACCCTCGACGCCCCGTTCACCGCGGACGGGGTGCATGACCTGCGGATCGGGCTGCGCGGCCCGCTGCGGCTCGCGCTCGTCGGCTTCTCCGGTTGAGGGTCCGGACCAGGCCGACGCGGAGAAGGGGCCCGGCACCGGAGTCCACCGGTGCCGGGCCCCTTCGGGGTTCTGTCCGAGCCTGCTAGAGGGCGAGCCCCGTGAGAACCAGTACCCGCTCGTAGGTGTAGTCGTCCATCGCGAACCGCACGCCCTCGCGGCCCACCCCGGACTGCTTGGCGCCGCCGTACGGCATCTGGTCGGCGCGGTAGGACGGGACGTCGCCGATCACGACACCGCCGACCTCCAGCGCGCGGTGGGCGCGGAAGGCGACCTGGAGGTCGTGGGTGAACACGCCCGCCTGGAGGCCGTACTTGGAGTCGTTGACGGCGTCGAACGCCTCGGCCTCGCCGTCCACCCTGCGCACGGTGAGGACCGGTCCGAAGACCTCCTCGCAGGCGATGGTGACGTCCGCCGGTACGTCGGTGAGGACGGTCGGCGCGTAGGAGGCGCCGTCGCGCTTGCCGCCGGTGAGCAGGGTCGCGCCCGCGGCGACGGCCTCGTCCACCCAGGTCTCGACGCGCTGGGCCGCGTCCTCGCTGACCAGCGGGCCGACGTCGGTGCCGTCGTCGGACGGGTCGCCGGTGGCCTGCGCCTCGACGGCCGCGACGATGCGCGGCAGCAGACGGTCGTACACCGACGCGTCGGCGATCACCCGCTGCACGGAGATGCAGGACTGGCCGCCCTGGTAGTTGGAGAACGTGGCGATGCGCGTGGCGGCCCAATCGAGGTCGGCGTCGCTCGCCCAGTCGCCGAGGACGACGGCCGCGCCGTTGCCGCCCAGCTCCAGGGTGCAGTGCTTGCGCGGCACCGAGTCCATGATCGCGTAGCCGACCTTCTCGGAGCCGGTGAAGGAGATGACCGGCAGCCGCTCGTCCTGGACCAGGGTGGGCATCCGGTCGTTGGCGACCGGCAGGATGCTCCAGGAACCGGCGGGCAGCTCGGTCTCGGCGAGCAGCTCGCCGATGACCAGACCGGAGAGCGGGGTGGCCGGGGCCGGCTTCAGGATGATCGGCGCGCCCGCCGCGATCGCCGGGGCGACCTTGTGGGCGCACAGGTTCAGCGGGAAGTTGAACGGCGCGATGCCGAGCACGACGCCCTTGGGGAAGCGCCGGGTGAGGGCGAGACGGCCCTGGCCGCCGGCGTCGGTGTCGAGCCGCTGGGCCTCGCCGCCGTTGAACCGGCGGGCCTCCTCGGCGGCGAACCGGAAGACGGAGACCGCCCGGCCGACCTCACCGCGCGCCCACTTGATCGGCTTGCCGTTCTCGGCGGAGATCAGCTGCGCGATCTCCTCGGTGCGCTCGACGAGCCGCTTGCTGACGTGGTCCAGGGCGGCGGCGCGGACGTGGGCCGGGGTGGCGGCGAACTCGTCCCGCACGGCGTACGCGGCGGCCACGGCCTCCTCGACCTGCGCGTCCGTCGGCACGCTGACCCGGCCGACGAGACGGCCGTCCCACGGCGAGGTGACGTCGAAGCTGTCCTCGCCGGTGGCCTGGCGGCCGGCGAGCCAGAAGGCGTGGGTGGAAGTCATAGTCGAGTCCCGGCCCTTCCGCGTAGGGGGTGTGCTGGTTTTCCTGGTCCACCGTAGGGGCGGGGAGGCGGAAGGGCGTTTGTCCGGGACGTAGTGGTGCGGGTCGGGGGTGCGCCGCTTTGGCGCGGTCGGCCGGACACTGCCGACCGTGCGACGCGGACACCGCCCCGGCCTCGCACCAGGTGCCGAGCCCCTCCTGCGCCGGGACTGCACCGCCTCGACGCGGCCGTGAGAGGCACTGCCGGACACTGCCGACCGTGCGACGCGGACACCGCCCCGTCCCCGCACCAGGTGCCGAGCCCCCCTGCGCCGGGACTGCACCGCCTCGACGCGGCCGTGGGAGGCGCTGCCGGACACG